>JAZGGI010000021.1 GCA_036480375.1 Candidatus Zixiibacteriota bacterium | reverse complement strand
AGTCCACGATATTATATGAGGATAATCCAGATTGCCATTGGTTTGGTTGGTGACCCTTAAAAATGTTGATCTGACAGGTGGCCGGTGCGATACCCCGTAGGTCGATCCGATTTCTACCAAGCAACCGCTCCTGAAGCGCAAGGTTTATTTGTCCGCCATCTGAACTTCGATCCGGCATTGAATAGACTATGCGACCATCATTGGTGACAAACGCGACCCCGCTGAAAGTACGGGCATAGAATCTCACAACATCGTCATATTGACCATCATTCTCAATGAACGGCAACTGGATTTTGTCAATTGATCCAATCGCTGGAGGGCTTTGAGAATTGGTGCTAAGTGGTTTTGAATTTGATGCATCAATACCACCTACAAAAACCGATGAAAAAGTAAATAAAACTGACAAAAGAAAAAGTTGTTTTAAGAACGGATAAGACATAAATATAACCTCCCGGAAGTAAATACGCCGCTACATCTACATTATGACGACGGGCAAGTGTTTTCGTTTAATATATTCCTGGTATATATAGTGAGTAGATAGCAGGATATTTCTTACGATTATCTCATATTTTACAAAAAATAACTTGTAAGCACTTGTATTTACGTTCGTTACGGCGAATTGGGTTCGTTTTTTCAAAAAAACATTTTTCAATCCCAAATGGGTTCGTTTTGTCATATTAACCTTTTGGGGCATATCAACCCGGTGGTTAATACGAAAAGGCATAGGTCTGTTATTACAGTAGGGATCGCTCGCGAGTGATCCGGAAAAATAGTAAATGCGGGCTCGTCACGACGAGCTCCTACGGGTGATTGTCTGACCTTTATATATTTCATCATGCATATAGGGATTTATTCGGAATTATTGGTGTTTGTGTGGGAAAAATGTAAATAAGAAACAGAAGGAGACGTCTGCCGCCCACGGAGTAATCAGCGAAATCCACGGTAAGCAGTGGGGCAACCAGTGCTTACTTTTTATCAATCCGCTAATTTTCTGATGTTTTATATCTATCTATAATCCTGGCGCTTACCCAATGCGTGGATGATCCATCCCAATTATTGCCCCAAGTATTTCTCAGAAAAAAAAGATATTTTCCATCGCGAGTCACGTTGGGATTCATTTCATGAACCCTAGTATTTAAAGCTTCCATAGGAACAGCTTTCGACCAATTGCCATCACCATCTTTGAAGCTTATATATAAATCAGCGTAATCTTTCCGCGCATCTCCGACGGTTCGTGAAAATATTATATAATTCTCATTGGGATCAATAAATGGTGAATAATCATAATGCTCGCTGTTTATATTTGATCCCAGTACTTCTGCAGGCTGATATATGCCGTTTTCAAATCGTGAAACATATATATCTCCATTGCCTGTTTCCTTTGCTCCAAAATATATGCTACCATTATTGGCTATAGAAAACTGCCAGTGCGTTTTGAAATCGTTGATTCCCGAACCTACCAGTTGTGGCTCGCTCCATCCGCCTTCAACGCGATCCATATACCGGATATTGTCGACATGTTCACGACCCGAACCGGAAACTTTTTCTTCATATGATAGAAAAAACAATCGATTCCCATCTGGTGATAGGCATGGTGCGTCAGAAGCATCAAATTCCAATGAAAATTGAAAAGTATCGGGAGGCGTCCAGACTCCGTTTACTTCCTTGGAATGCATCATTTTGAAAGTTTTCATTACCGTCCAGTATGCTTCTTTACCATCCGGTGTAAATACAGGACAACCATGAATGTCATAGTCTATAATCCCTTTTGCAAATACGAGCGGCTCTAATTCAGGTGGATCTTGTCCGAAATAAGGACCTGATAAAACTGCATTATCCTGCGCAAAACAAGGATGTACTGCCAATAGCAAGATAAATGATAGAATTATAAAGTTTGGTACCTTGGAATAGCGGTTCATTTTGATTTCTCCTTTACCCGGCTTTACGGAAAAGAGACGAAATATAGGTGGGAAATGTTTAATTCTCTGGAGTATTTAAAAACGATAAGGTCGGTTGCGTTGCGCTTCCGACCTCATCAATCAACAGGGGGGGTTGTTGTTTTTTATTTATCTTTGGCGATAGTCAAGCGGTTTTTGGCCCGTTCATAAGCGTTTCTGGCGCGGCCGACATCAATTTCACCGGCGGCGTTCCGGATGCGCTGTTTGGCGCGTGCAAGAGATTCTCTGGCCCGCTCCAGATCAATATCGCTGGCAAATTCGGCCGAGTCGGCTAAGATAGTGCAGACATTGGAAGAGTTTTCCAGAAATCCGCCCGACAGGGCAAAATTAATCACTTCGTCTTTGTTGTCCTTGATCATCAGCTTACCCGGTTTCAACGACGTTATAATCGGGGCGTGATTGCTCATTATTCCCAGATACCCGAGGGTGCCGGGAGCAATGATCGAGCTAACCTCTTCCTCGTAGATTATCTTTTCCGGAGTAACTATCGACAATTTGTACATTAGTTACCGCTTTTCATCTTTTCATTATTTTCAAAGACTTCATCGATACCGCCGCAATAATAGAAACACTGCTCGGGAACTTTATCGAGTTCGCCGTCGGTAATCATTGTAAAGCCTTTGATTGTATCTTCGATCTTGACATACTTGCCTGATTTGCCGGTAAAGGCTTCGGCGACAAAGAACGGTTGTGAGAAAAATCTCTGAATCTTGCGAGCCCGGTGTACCGTCAAACGGTCTTCTTCGGAAAGTTCATCCATGCCGAGAATCGCGATAATATCCTGCAGGTCGCGATAACGCTGAAGAATATTCTGAACCCGGCGGGCAATGTTATAATGTTCTTCGCCGACCACCATCGGATCGAGAATTCGAGAAGTGGAGTCAAGCGGGTCAACCGCGGGATAAATTCCCAGCTCGGCGATTTGACGGGATAATACCGAAGTAGCGTCGAGGTGAGCGAAACTGGTTGCCGGGGCGGGATCGGTCAAGTCGTCGGCGGGGACGTAGATCGCCTGTACCGACGTAATCGATCCTGATTTGGTCGAGGTGATGCGTTCCTGCAGAGCGCCCATTTCGGTTGCCAGAGTCGGCTGGTATCCGACCGCGGACGGCATCCGTCCCAGAAGCGCAGACACTTCCGAACCGGCCTGAACGAAGCGGAAAATGTTATCGATGAAGAGAAGCACGTCCTGATGTTCTTCATCACGGAAATATTCGGCCATGGTCAAACCCGAAAGAGCGACCCGAAGACGCGCGCCGGGGGGTTCATTCATTTGACCGAACATCAAAGCCGTCTTGGCCAACACACCGGATTCTTTCATTTCCAGCCAGAGATCGTTGCCCTCACGAGTCCGTTCGCCGACGCCCGAGAAGACCGAATAGCCGCCGTGCTCGGTGGCGATGTTTCGGATGAGCTCCTGGATTAAAACTGTCTTGCCGACACCGGCGCCGCCGAAGAGCCCGACTTTTCCGCCTTTGGAATACGGCTCGAGGAGGTCAACCACTTTGATTCCGGTTTCGAACATCTCCGGTGTGGTGACCTGTTCGGTAAATTCCGGATTGGGACGGTGGATGGGGTGGCGCAGATTATCCGCCGGTATTTTCTCGAGCGTATCGATTGTATCACCGAGCAGGTTGAACAACCGACCGAGCGATTTTTCACCGACCGGGACCGAGATCGCCGCTCCGGTGTCGACGACCGGCATGCCGCGAACGAGTCCGTCGGTCGAGGCAAGCGCGACACAGCGAACGATATTATCGCCGATATGAATGGCTACCTCAACGGTCAGATGTATTCCCTTTTCCTCATCGTCAATTTTGAGAGCGTTGAGGATATTGGGAAGTTTGTCGGAATCGAAGACGCAGTCGACGGTAGGTCCGATAATCTGAACGACTTTTCCGATATTTTCAGCCATTTGAAAACTCCGCTATAAAGACTATGTTTTTTTCTTTGTCAGCGCCATCGTGCTTATTCAATATCGCACAATGGCAAAATCTATGTTATGTCTTGAGCGCTTCGGCGCCCGAGACAACTTCAAGTATCTCCTTGGTAATCGCCGCCTGACGGGCTTTGTTGTATTGCAGCGTCAAGCTGTCAATCATTTCTCCGGCATTTTGAGTCGCCAGAGTCATCGCCATCATTCGGGTCGCGTGCTCAGAAGCGAATGAATCAGCCAAAGCCGATTGCAAACGCACCAAAGCATAGCGCGGAAGCAGGTCCGAAAAGATGGCATCCGGATTCGGTTCGAAAATGTACGCGCCGACCGATTCTCCCTCACTCGTTTCGGGACGATCAATATTCAAATACTTCTCGATGGTCGGGATATTTTTTGCGGTCGAGTAAAACTTGGCGTACAACAGATAAATCTCATCCGTCTGCCCCGAAACAAAGCGATTAGTCAAATAGCCAACCAGATCACGCACCATGTCAAAATTCATTTCGGCGTTGAATTCATTATACGCCTCGGAAATCTTCCACTGCCGTTTACGGAAATACAGATATCCCCGACGGCCAACCGTGACCAGTTCGGTTTTGTCCAGATCCCGTTCCGATAACCAATCCTGCGCTTTACGGATCAGGTTGGAATTAAATGCTCCGCATAAGCCTCGATCCGAAGTCATCAAAACCAGGGTTTGCTTCTTTGGATCGCGTTTTTCGAAAAAAGGATGAGACAATTTATCGGTTGCGGCGGCGGAGAGATGTCCCAGCATATCGGCCATTTTTTCCGCATAGGGGCGCGACTGCTCGGCCTGCAATTGCGCTTTACGCAACTGGGCCGCGGCCACCATCTTCATCGCCCTGGTAATCTGACGAGTCGATTTTACCGAATTGACTCTTTTTAATATATCTCGAAGCGTCGCCATAATTTATTCACTTGTCGATGGGCTAAACTGCTCTTTGAATTTCTTCGCGGCATCATGCATTTTTTGGTCGGTTGCGTCGGAAATCTCTTTTTCCTTATCAATATTAATCATGATATCCGGAAATTCTTTTTCTACAAACGCCAGATATTCGGTCTCGAATTTTTCCAGGTCGGAAATGGCAATATCATCCAGATAACCGTTGGCGCCGGCCCAAATGATGTTTACCTGGCGGGCCAAAGATTGCGGAACGTATTGTCCCTGCTTGAGAATTTCAACCATCCGTTCACCGCGGGTCAACTGCCTCTTAGTGGCTTCGTCGAGGTCCGAACCGAACTGAGCAAAGGCGGCCAATTCTCGATACTGGGCCAAATCCAAACGCAGGGAACCGGCGATTTTTTTCATCGCTTTGGTCTGGGCGTTACCGCCGACACGAGAAACCGAAATACCGACGTTAATCGCCGGACGAACTCCAGCGAAGAACAAATCCGGCTCCAGATAAATCTGACCATCGGTAATCGATATGACGTTGGTCGGGATATACGCCGAAACGTCTCCGGCCTGGGTTTCGATAACCGGAAGAGCCGTCAATGAGCCACCGCCTTCCTCATCGGACAGCTTGGCGGCGCGCTCAAGAAGTCGGGAGTGGCAATAGAAGATATCGCCTGGGTAGGCTTCACGGCCCGGAGGACGACGAAGAAGCAAAGATAATTGCCTGTATGACTGAGCCTGTTTGGATAAATCATCATAGATGACGAGAGCATGACGTCCGGTATAGAGGAATTCCTCGCCGATAGCACATCCGGCATAAGGCGCGATGTATTGAAGCGGAGCCGGGTCGTTGGCGGTTGCGGAAACGACAGTCGTGTATTCCATGGCTCCATGCCGGTCGAGAATCTCGACAACGCGAGCGACACTGGACGCCTTTTGACCAATAGCGACATAGATGCAAAATACATCGGTGTCTTTTTGATTGATTATGGCGTCGATAGCTATCGCAGTTTTACCCGTCTGGCGGTCGCCGATAATCAATTCACGCTGGCCGCGGCCGATCGGAATCATTGAGTCAATCGCCTTGAGACCGGTCATCATCGGTTCTTTCACCGGTTGACGCTGAACGACGTTGGGAGCCCGGCCTTCAAGGAGGCGGAATTTGTCGGTTACAATCGGGCCTTTGCCGTCGAGCGGCTCGCCGATTGAGTTGACAACGCGACCGATGAGGGCGTCACCGACAGGAACTCGGGCTACGTTGCCGGTCCGGCGGACCGTGTCGCCTTCCTTAATGTAGCGGTCATTTCCAAAAATAGCGACACCGACGTTATCTTCTTCGAGGTTTAATACCAATCCGGTAATATCGCCGGGGAACGTGACCAGTTCAGACATCATCACATCTTCAAGACCCCAGACACGCGCGATACCATCACCGACCTGAAGAACGGTACCGACCGATTCCATTTCAAGCTTGGTCTCATACTTGGCAATCTCTTTTTGTATAACCGATGAGACTTCTTCAGGATTGAGACCCATAAGGCACTTCTCCTGTATAGTTAATGTTTATTTTCGTTTATTTATCACAGCCGCACTTAAGCGACTTTTAATTTCATCAAATCTTCTTTCAATATCGCCAGATGGTGCCGGACTGAACCGTCAATAATCTGATCACCGAGAATGATAATCATTCCACCCAAAATCTTCGGATCGACTTTTTCTTCAAGCTCAATCGTCTTGCCGGTTTTGCCGGCGAGTTTTTCGGTGAGTCGGCGTCGTTCATCATCATTCATAGACGTCGCCGTTGTCACCCTGGCGACGAGCATCCCGCGCGCTTTGGCCACTCGTTCCCGGAACTCTTCGCAAATGTTATGCAGAAAACCGATGCGGTGCTTGCGAATCAGGACGAGGAGAAATTCGAGGAAAAGCGGGTTTAAGCGCTCTTTGAAAACATCGCGAATCAACGCCAGTTTGTGCTGATCGAGAATATGAGGAGCCAAAAGAAACTGCAACAGCGTGCGGTCTTTGTTTATCAGAGCGTCAAGCTCCTCGAACTGTTGGTAAGCTTCGTCAATCAAGCCCTTATCCCGAACAATATTAAACAGGGCGGTCGAGTATTTTTTGGCGACTTCCTGCGCTAACATCTTTTAAGCTTTCTCCACGCTATCGATAAAGTTTCCGATCAGCCGACGGTTTTCCGGTTCGTCCACCTTTGCCGAAATGATTTTTTCGGCCGCCGAAATAGTCATATTGACCATGTCTTCTTTAAGACCGGCACGGGCTTTTTCGACATCGCGGTCAAGTTGCGCCTTGGCGTTGTCGATGATGCCCTTGGCCTCGTCGCGACCCTTCTCTTTAATCTCCGCCGCGATTTTTTGACCTTCATTGACCGCTTCGGTCAATTTCTGACGGGCGAGATTATCGATATCTTTGAGCTTGGCCTCATACCCTTCTTTGGTTTGGGCTATTTCGGCCTTTCCTGATTCGATATTGTCGAACTCGGATATTATTTTTTCCCGCCGTTCGGCCAGAATACCCAGAATTGGCTTCCAGGCAAACTTTTTGAGAATCCAAACCATAATAACAAACCCGAAGATATGAGTTGCTATTAATTTCCAATCTAGTAGTTCTGCAAAAAGATCCATATCAATTTCTCCCTGGCAACACCGAGCGGTTAAGCCCGGCGTTTAACCGGCAGGTTTTTTACGCACGATTCCAAAAAATGGAACAATGATTACGCGCCGATTTTTCCCATAACCATAAGAAATGCGAGCAGAGCATAGATTGTCAACGCTTCGATGAACGCGGCGCCAATAATCATTCCTGTCTGAATCTTGGCAATCGCTTCCGGCTGACGCCCCATAGCTTCCATAGCAGAACCGACAGCTTTACCCAAACCCAGACCTGATCCGATTGCGGCAACACCAATCGCCAGAGGAGCGGCAATCGCCAATCCAGTTTGATAATCCATATTACCTCCAAAAAACTTACGTTGTATTTATTTCCTTCTCTATTTTCATTTTTAATGGTCTTCCCCATGGGGCAGAGCCATCATTATATATCCGGTTGATAACAGTGTGAAAACCAATGCCTGAATCGTTCCGAGCAATAGCGACAGGAAATAAAAAGGCAACTGGAATGGAATACCTATTGGGCTATGAATTGCCGATAGCGCAAGGACACCAAGCGATACCATGACCGCGATAAGAGTATCCTCGCCAAAAATATTTCCAAAAAGTCGCGCAGCCAGTGAAATCGGCTTAATGAACTCTCCAATAAAATGTAGAGGGAAGTTAATAATAACCAGAACCCAGGTAACGCCAGAATAAGGATCGCCACATAAATGAAGGAAATATTTCTTGAATCCCATCCGAGTGAAAGAAATGTATTGCACATATATAAATACTGTGATCGCCAAGGCTATCGTCATCTTAATTGATGAAGTCGGAGCGTGGACAAACGGTACCAGGCCGCTCAAATTCATAAACCAAATATAGATAAATAACGTTCCCAGAAATGGAATATAGCGGTCAGTAGCTTTGCCCAGCATGGAATGAACCAGATTATACAAACCCTCAAATATCATCTCAACCACGTTTTGAAACGGGCCGGGAATCATTTGACGGTTTTTATAAACCATCATTCCCATTATCATCATACCTACAGCAATAAGAAGAGCGAAAATGGTCACAGCATAATGATGCCCGAATTCATTTCCAAAGATGAATGTTAATAGATTTGGCATTACCATGCTAATGCCATCTTCTTGGCCATTTCCATGTTCTGAAGCCTCGCCCGCCTTATTGGCTACTTCACTGGTGAGAATAATGAGATTATTTAGAAGCTTGTAATGAATCATGCAACGCCTCGAGAACTATCTTCCTGGTTTACAAAATCAAGCTTTAACATTGCCCGAGAGAGGGCTTTTAATGACATAATCAATAACACGATTGAAAGACCGATGAATAAAGGTATGGGACGAAAGATTTCAACCGTAAATAAAAAATACCCGGTTCCATATAATAAAGGAAACTTAATTAGCGCCAATCCGGCAACGGCCAGTTTGTCGATTTTGTCGGGTCGAAGAGCCATTCTCACCAGAGCCGCCAAAAATATTAAATTTAGCATCGACCAGATGCCAGCCGATAAATAGGCAAGAGAATCATATAATCCGAAATAGTACAGACCAAGTAAGAACGTAATAATAAGAACAATACCAGTAGTTCTTAAGGTTCGCTGAATAAAATCAGCTGTGAAATTCGTCGTCAGTATCTTTGCTGCCATCATTTAACTGCTTTATTAATTTATAGGTCTCTTTCCCGGATGATAAAAATCCCAAAAGAATAAGGATTATCATCAAGTATGGCTCGGTACCCAGTTTTTTGTCTATCCAATTTCCTACGAAATATCCAATGACAGGACCGGCGACTAACAGAAACGGTATAGTCGTCGCGATGCCTATCTGCCTTGCTCCCTCAATTCTCTTACTTTTCTTTAACGTACCCTGAAACCTCAAAGGTTTACAGATTTCACCATATTACCGCACGGGCTTCAGCCCCGATATTACAAGGGGGAAATATATTTTGTGAGAGTTTGTTGTCAAGTTATTTTAACGCCATTTGTTATTTTTTTCACAAACTTTTCCTGCGGATTTTGAGGAAGAATCGTTTAATTAATAGCTTACTCAGGGGCATATCGTTCTTCAAAATTTATAACTCCATATTATTTTTGTGATTAAAACTGCAACTTTGAATCCGGGTAATTTATTCTGTAAAATCGAGCGGGATCACCGGAATACTGGACATAGCCTGAAATTCATTTACTTCTTTCTGATTCGGAACAATAATTCGAAGATGGTCCGGCGGAATATTGTCAAATACAAAATCACCGATATGCCGCCACTCATTTTCACCGACCCATTGATTCTTTTTGCCTCTGGATTGAAAAAAGGATCGTTTATCACCATCAAGAGTATCGTAAAGATGCCTATCCCCGTAAATCACCGGAGAGATTCCATGTTTACTCACATAATCGGTTGAGATTGCCAGACCGTATGGTTCGAAATATGGATTAACCAATCGAGAGCGATATCTAAAAATCTCGGCGGGATCAACATTAATCAGATTTGAAAATCCAACAACGTATGAGCCATCGGCGATATTATTATTACTGGCCCTGATAATCCTGCTCTCGAGAATTCGAACAAGGACATTGTGCGCTGACTGGCAATATTCTTTGCCGGATGAAATCATCGAGTGATAAAACTCAAAAGATGTCAATCCCGGCCAGGGAAATTTGCCGCTGCGAGTGAAATGAACGAGCCATTTTCCATCTGATAATTCCGGATTTAACTTAATGATTTTATAGCTTGGCCGACGACGGCTTTTCTGATAAGGAATTTGGTAACGGGAAAAAATTTTGTCCTTACTGCAATCTAAAAGATATACCATATTTCCGCTCGGTCGGATTGAAATTGGAACAAGAATATCAGCCAAATCGATTACGGCTTTATCACGTGATAAAAGTCTTTGTCTTTTTTCAGGTATTAACTCATCGGATTTTAGAAACCACACGCGCTTCGAATCAAGTTTGAAATCATTAATAATTTTTTCCTCAAGGCCGGTCTCATATTTTTGGGCAGGCATGATTATATTAACTTCCGCTTTATATTGTGAGGCGAGAGCTAAAACCAATTCCCAGGTATTTAAGCCGATTGAAGTAACGATTGTATATTGGCGACCGGCCAGGTATTCCACGGCCCGCAGGGTTTTTTGAACCCACAAATCATCGCCAACGGGATAAGCCGATTGCCGGGAGTTTATTATAGCTGCTTTCATTATTGATAGATTACTACAGATATCACTAATTACCGTCCCGCCGTTTGATAGCCGCGACTATCGGCGGAATAATAATCAATTGAACGGCGATACCGGGAATGCCGGTGATTACCGCTCCCCCGAAATATTCCGGGAGTCCGTAAGGCATATCAAGAAAAAGGCTCAGTCCCAACAGAGCCAGAGCGAACCCAAGACGACCGACGATCAAGGCCGCTATCAAAGCGATATAGATATTGAGTTTAAACTTGTGAAAAATTAGTCCGGCCGTTATTCCGATAAATCCAAGTTCGGCCGTCATAAGAGGGACGGCATACGAAGGCGGCATTCCCGTCAGCAAAAACGATAAGCCGGGGCAAATAATACCGACCAGTAAACCCGAGGAGATGCCGCAGATACTTCCGGCCAGCAAGACCGGAATGTGCATGGGAAGAAATATTCGACCGCCCAGACCAAATTGATGAAAAACTATAGGGAAAACTATACCCAGAGCAATAAACAACGCTGTCTGCGTGATAAATTTCGCCGAAGGACGCATTAATCCTTATATCCGATGGCCAGATATAGATTCTGCGTTTCGGTCAATTCAAACCGCTCGAAATGACTATTTTGAAACATTTCGGCCAGATGATCGCGGTCGGGCAATTTATCGTCATCTATCGGACCGCCCACTTCATGGTGCTGCCGTTCAAGTTCTTCTCTACCATAAAGATGAATTATGACAAGGCGGCCGCCCGGCTTGAGAATATGGTAAGCTTGGTGAATAGACTCACCTTGTTTCCTAAAATGAGCAAAAGCCGCGAATGAGATGACCAGATCAAAATTATCTTTATAGAATGGTAAAGCTTCAGCACACGCTTCAACAACACCGATATTATGGAAGGGAAAGTTTTGCATGGCCCGATGCGCTACGCGAGGAGCGAAATCAACTCCGACGATATATCCATCTTCGCCGACCCGGCGTCGGAGCATATCAAACATAACCCCGGTACCGCAACCCATATCGCATACGGTAACGCCTTTGGTGACATTTATTTTGTCGATAATATGCACCAGCCGTTCAATATCCTCGGCCGTAAAGTCCTTATCCCAATCTTCCGCAATCGAATTAAAATATTCTTGTTTTTTATCCATATAAACCATACCAATTTGCACTAATTTTTCGTAATTCGTAGATACAATATAACAGGCTAATTGTCAAGAGGCTCGATTTTTAACTTTGATTTTTCAAGGCAAGCCCGTTTATATAATGATTGGGCCGATTTTTATTATTTTGAGGCGAGAATTACATTATGAGCGCAATTAAGGATTATTACACCATTAAATTACACGATACTGACGCGGCGGGAATTTTGTTTTTTGCCAATCAACTCCGTATTGTTCATGACGTTTATGAGAGATTCCTGGCGACAATCGGATTTCCCTTTGTTGAGATGTTTGAAAAGAAGGAATTTTTTATCCCTATCGTCCACGCCGAGACAGATTATACGCAAATGCTGACTGATGGCGACACTGTCGAGATTGAGCTTGTTGTGTCTGAAATTGGAAAAACGTCTTTTACACTCGAATACAGACTCACAAATTTAGATGGGATTGTCGTGGGAACAGCAAAAACGGTGCATGTTACGATAGATCCGGTAAAAAAACAAAAGATGGATATTCCCGAAAAACTCCGCACCGGGTTGGAAAATTATTTGGGTAAATAATACTTAATATTTTTTGAGCATTCGGCTGAGTTTATTTCTATCGATTTTACCAACCGCATTCAGAGGTATCGCGTTTAAAATATGAATTTCCCGGGGCATCATAAATCCGGGTATTTTTGGGGAGAGGGCTTCTTTTATATCTTCCCAGCCCTCATTTGGCGATGATACTTCAACTAAAGCTACCGGATATTGCCCCCATTTCTCATGGTCATGTTTAATTACGGCTGCTGCCTTGACGAAATCGATTTCAAGCAAGGCGTTTTCGATTTCTGATAATGAAATATTTTCGCCGCCCGAAATTATCATGTCATCCGATCGCCCCATGACGTGTAAGAAACCGTTTTCGTCAATCTCACCGATATCGGCCGTATCAAACCAGCCATCATCGGAAAGGTTTATTTCGGAATTATCAGTGAATCCGGCAAATAGAGTTTTCCCTTTGACCTGAATATGGCTATCCCTGGAAATTCTAATCTCACGATAAGGCAGGATTTTTCCGGCCGTATGCGGTTTATTCTGTGAATCTTCGGAGGAAAGTAAAGTTATCATAGACGAAGTTTCCGTCATGCCGTAGGTGGTCAAAACCGGCAGGCCCAGGGATTTGATCTTATCAATTAATCTCTGGCTGGCTCCGGCTCCTCCCATTATAATCGCCCGGGCATTTTTCAAACAATTTTCGGTATCGAGTCTTATTAAATCGGACATCATCGTGGGAACGACTGAAAGGATGATTTTTCGACGCCTGCATAATTCAATTATCTCATCAGGCTGGAATGACGGCATTATATAAGTCGAACATCGGGCCATAGCCGTACGCATCAGAATCGAGATGCCGCCGACGTGAAAAAACGGCAAGGCCGCAAGCCAGCAATCTGACTTTTCCAGCGGAAATCTTTCGAGCAATCCCAGAGCGCTGAAATAAAGATTTTTCGCGGTCAGAACGACACCTTTAGCCTCGGATGTCGTCCCGGCGCTGAATACAATCAAAACTTCCCGATTAAGGTCAATCGCGTTATCGCTTTCATTGAAAGAGTTGGAAATCTTTTCCGAATGAATTTGGGATATATCAGTTGATTTTTCGCATGACAAATTTATACCCGCAAATCCCTTATCAAATAAAAGCAAGCGGCAATTTATTTTTTCGAGTTGATTATTTAACTGCGCCCTTGTCAGTCGCCAGTTTAAAGGCAAAAATATAATTCCGGATTTAAAACATGCCCAGAAAAATATTGCCTGCTCAATTGAATTCCGAGCAAGGCAGGCAACCGTATCGCCGGGGCCTATATTTTTGTCGAACAAATAAGCTCGGGTATTTTGAATCAGTTTATATAATTGTTTGTAGGTTACAGAACTGTTGGAATCGGAAAGAGCGATCGCGTTCGGATTCGATTCGGCGGCTTTCTTAATCGGGCATTCAATCTGTTCCGACATATCCGATTCCGTTTCCGGATGAAAGGTTAATGTATCCATCCTGCACCCGGCTCAAATCCGGGTCAGCGTTTTCGAACAACCTCAAGGTGTCAAATCCGCATGGAGGAATATTTTCGCCGAGAAGCGAAGCGAGATGAAGTTGAGCCGCAATGCCGATTTCGCTTTCAAGGGTCGAGGTTAAAACTATGCGTCGATTGTAGAGACGGGCGAGATTGCAAAGATCGAGAATGCCGGCAAAGCTGCCAATCTGCGACGCTTTGAGAATGATAACATCGCATATTTTTTCCCTGATGGCGTTTCTGGGATCGAAAACCGAAAACAGGCTTTCATCGAGAGCGATAGGGCAATCGGTCTCTTCGCCCAGGGTTCTTATTTTATCGGCGTCGGGATTTCCGATTGGTTCTTCAACATGGTCAATATTCTCATTTCGCAATTGATTAAGTACATAAAGTGCCTGATTGTATGTCCAGCCCTGATTGGCGTCAAGACGGATGGCGATATCGCTTTTCAGATCGCCACGGATTTTTTTTACGCGGTCGATATCTTTGTAAGGATCGCCCCCTACCTTGATTTTGACTGCCTGATAGCCGCCTTCTTTAATCTCCGTCGCCATTTCATCCCAATTCTCAATTTCTTTTCCGATTAGATAGTTAACCGGGACTCGGGATTGGGCATCCGGATTCAGCCATTTATTGAGGGGTAATTCCTTCTCCCGCGACGCCGCATCGCATAGGGTTGATTCCAAAGCGAAACGGCAGATGGAGTTGCTATTACAAATTTGAGCGATGTAACCCGAAATCGACGGCAGGTCGTTTGGGATTTCCACGCCCGGCAATTGCCGCATGATTTCATTCAGCATTTTTTCAATGGATGTCAGACCTGTTGAAGAATAATCCGGTAATGGAGCCGCTTCGCCATATCCGATATTACCTTCAGCCGTTTTGATAGAGATTATAACGCCTTCGCGATGAGTATGGGTTCCTTTTGAAGTTACGAACGGCTCAACAAATTTACGCGAATATTTTTTAATTTTGTAAGACGCGATTTTCATAACAGCCATCCGATACTGAAACAGATGCCGTAGATAATAAGCAATCGTCCCGTCGCCGCCAGGGTCGCGTTGAGCCTTTCACCGTCATTACTGGAAAATACGGCCCGTACAGCGCCGGGAGCGAAAAGAAGATAGGCAATCGTGACGTACAGGAATTTATTGCCGAATTCCATTATCGTCATGAGAGGCGGAATGACTCCGGCCCCGGCGATCATGACGGCATACTCAATGCGAGCGAATGTTGGGCCGAACCGAACAGCCAGAGTATTTTTGCCGCTTTTTTTGTCGGTCTCGATATCTCGCAGATTATTGACGATCAGAATCGCGGTCGAAATCATACCGAACGGCAATCCGGCGATGATAACTTCGGTTGGGCACTTAAGAGTTTGCACATAATAAGTTCCGGCCAGGGCAACAGGGCCGTAAAAAACTAATACGAATATTTCGCCCAGCCCCAGATATCCCAGGGCATAAGGCCCGGCGGTATAGAGTATTCCGCACAGGATTGACGCAGTGCCGATTATGACAATCGGCCATCCTCCGATATAGACGAGATAAATCCCTGCCAAGGTCGCCAGCCCAAACGCAATCGCCGTAGCCATGGCCGTTTGTTTGGGCGTCACCAGTCCGGCTTGAGTCACTCGCAGAGGCCCGATACGGTCTTCCCGGTCGGTTTGTTTTTTGAAGTCGAATAAGTCGTTGGCGAAGTTGGTCCCGATTTGAATCATGATCGAGCCAAACAAAGCCGCAAGAAAAGGTAATAACGCAAAACCATTATGACTATAAGCAATCACTCCGCCGACCAAAACCGGAACAATCCCGGCCGGAAGCGTCTTGGGACGCGCGGCCAATAGCCAGATATGGAATGATGATTGACCAGTCATGTGATACCGCAATACATCCTACGGTTTTCTTGGAAATTTGGAAAAGTCCGGTTTCCGTTTTTCGTTAAAAGCATTGCGACCTTCCTGACCCTCCTCGGTCATATAGAAAAGCATGGTCGCGTTTCCGGCCAGTTCCTGAAGTCCCGCCTGACCGTCGCAGTCGGCATTGAGAGCCGCCTTAAGGCAGCGAATAGCCATGGGGCTGTTGGCCAGAATTTCCTTGCACCATTTGACTGTTTCTTCCTCCAGTTTATCATACGGCACGACGCTATTGACCAGTCCCATTTCCAGAGCCTGCTGGGCATCATACTGGCGACAGAGAAACCATATTTCCCGGGCTTTTTTCTGACCGACAATACGGGCCATGTAGCTGGCTCCATATCCGCCGTCGAAAGATCCGACTTTAGGACCGGTCTGGCCGAATTGGGCGTTGTCGGCGGCAATCGTCAGATCGCATATGAGATGCAGGACATGTCCTCCGCCGATAGCGTATCCCGCCACCATCGCGATGACCGGTTTGGGGAGGGTGCGAATCTGCCGTTGAAAATCGAGGACGTTAAGGCGGTGAACGCCCTCATCATCGACATATCCGGCGTCGCCCCGAATTTTTTGATCGCCTCCGGAACAAAAAGCGTCTTTGCCTTCGCCGGTCAGGATGACCACCCCGATATCGCTGTCGTCGCGGGCGTCGGCCATCGCCTGGGACATCTCGAATACCGTCAGGGGTCTGAAGGCGTTGCGCACACCGGGACGATTGATGGTTATTTTTGCGATCCCTTCGGCTTTGTGATAAAAGATATCTTTATATTCTCCGGCTTTTTGCCATTTGACTTCTGACACGGTAATCTCCTTTTGTGTTGTGTATCGAGAACTACAAGATATACGATGCGAGGAAAGATTTCAAGACCGTCATGAAATCTTTATGATTTTCGAGATGGACAATATGTCCCGCGTTGGGGATAATTTCAAGGCGCGAATTAGCCAAACCGGCGTGCATTTTCTTGCCGATATGGCAATATTTTTGATCCTTTTCACCAGCAATGATGAGAATCGGTTTTGTCCACTGGTTTAGATTACTCCATTGCGATGGTTGGGTGCCGGGGGACAATTTGACAATAACTTCCGCTAAAGCCTGAGGATCATTTGACGATTTTTTATTTATAATTTTTTCTTTGAGGTCGGGAAAGTCATTCAGATAATCAAATACCGGCATCCGATACCATTCGGTCAGGAAGGACCGCATATCGGTTGATTTCATTTTGGCCGAATCTTTTTCATCACGCATAAGACGAGTTTTTCGTTCTTCTTCATCCTCAATTCCGGGAGACGATGATTCGAGGACGAGAGCTTTGAATGTATCAGGATATTTCAGGGCGGTATATAAGGCGATTCTCCCTCCCATCGAATAACCGACGAGAATCGATTCTTTGGTAAATTGGGTGTTAACAAAATTGTGTAGTCCATCTGCCAGATTTTCAAACTTCAGATATTCCAAATCGGCCCTGGTTTGACCATGACCGGGTAAATCGATTGCGACGCAGAAAAAATCATTGTCCAGATTCGCGATTGTATTTCGCCAGATATTGGCGTTGCCCATAAAGCCGTGCAGAAATAAAATTGGCTGTTTATCGGATTTACCGGATGTAACAAAATTCCAATTTTTTATTAATTCTGTCATGCTGATAATTCTGAATTAGTTATTTTCTGCCTGATTATTTCACGGATATGTTCATGCTTTTTATAATTGTCCCGACGATCGATTGTGATTTCGATCATGCCGAATTTATTATCGCTTTTCAATTCATGATAGGCGCTTCCGAATTCGGTTATGGATTTTGGGTTGTAATAAGGCAATCCGTACATGCCGGCGGTCGATTCAAAGGATATATTCTGCGGTGCCGCGAAATACTTCTCAAAGATTTCATCATACTCGGCAATCGGAAGAAAATGAAAGATTCCTCCGCCGTTGTTATTTATAATTATTACAATGACGGGATTGGCTGATTCGCTTATTATTTTTAGTGAAGTCAAATCATGCATGCAGGCCAGATCGCCTATTATCAGAGTCGTTGGACGATTGCACCCTTTGGCGAATCCGCAGGCCGAAGAAATGACGCCATCGATTCCACTGACGCCTCGATTACATCCAACGGTGACACCTTTTCGGGTAACCGGAACAAAGCTATCGGCATCGCGGACGGGCATACTGCTGGACAAAAAGAGAGCGTCCCGGGCCGGGATTAAATCACTGATTTCTTTGTAAATCGTTATTTCATTGAGGCAGTCGCCGCGTGCGTATTCTTCGAGACCGGTACGGCATAAATATTCCAATCGCAGCCATCTATCCAGAAAGGTCTTTTCTTCGTTTGGCTGAAGTAATGAGTCAAGTTGCCTCATTGCTTCGTCTTCCTGTAAATGAATAGTATGGGTATGGATATGATCGGGATCAATAATGTTGTCATGGCTCTGAATCTTGATTATCGGAATGCCTTTGATTAAATTCAAAAACTGATTGAGTCTTTTTGAAGTTGGCAGTCCTCCGACCTGAATGATGCCTTCCGGTTTGAGTTTTTCGGTCAAGTTGTCAATATCGATGTAAAGGTCATATAAACCCACCGGGTAACCGGCGATTTCCTGAGACGTAAACCGGAACTGCGAGAGAATATCGGTTATAATCGGCCAGCGGAGTTTTTGCGATAATTTGCCTATTGACGTCGCCTTACGATGTCTCGTTTCCGGCCCGGCAATGATGAGGCCGTTCCGACATCCTTCAATAAGTAACTGCGCGTCATCAATACCGACTTGATTATCATTTTCAATAACCGATTCATTGCGGAGTTTTTCCTGATACCAGTTGTCCGTCTGATGACATAATTTATCTTCGTCAAATTTCTCGACAACCGGCGCCAATGGTTCTCTAAAGCGAAGGTTCAGATGAACCGGACCGGCGATTGTATTACTTTTATCCCAGGTTTTCTTTATCGCATTGTCTAATTTATTAAGTGTCTCTTCTGCATTAAAAGAAGCATCCGGCGCGGGAAACGTTACTGAACACGCGTACTCGCCATACAGATCAAACTGATTTATGGTTTGATTGGCGCCGCGTCCCTGCAATTCCTCCGGGCGGTCGGCGGTGAGAACAAATAGCGGCAGGCGTGATTGATAAGCTTCTATAATCGCCGGGAAATAATTGGCGGCGGCTGTCCCGGAGGTGCATATCAATCCAGCGGCGCGCCCGAATGAACGAGCATAACCGACCGCGAAGTAAGCGGCGGCCCGTTCATCAATTATTATTTTGGTAGACACATTGGGATGCTCAGATGAGGCCGTAACGAGAGGCGCGGACCTTGATCCCGGTGAAATTATAAAAAGCTCAACCCCTTCATTGACCAGATGATCAATAACCAAATGAGCCTGAAAAACATTTATATTCGGAATTTTCAAATCTTTACATCGGTTCGCGCGATTAAAGAATTCATCACATTCTTACTTTCGGTTTCCCGCCACTCACCATCCGGATTGGAACCCTCGACAATTCCCGATCCAACATATACATGTGCACGTTCGCCTTCGATCGCCATCGATCTGATACCGACCATGATTTCGGATTCGTGCTTTCCCCAATAACCGATCGGCCCGGCGTACCACCCTCGGTCAAACGGCTCCAGTTGTGAAATCATATCGGCGGCAACTTCCCGCGGCGTTCCTCCCACGGCGGGCGTGGGGGGAAGAGTCTCAATGATTTTTCGGTCGCCGACATCATTTTTCAATTGACCTGTAATTCGCGCTAATAAATGCTGAATGCGAGATAGCTTTAATACTTTTGGAGGATCTATTTTTATCGGATGATTGCAAAGCGCGGCAAGGCTTTTTTCAACCCCATCGATTACTGCCTGATGTTCACGTTGGAGTTTGGCATCATCGAATAAGAGTCTTTCGAGTTTTGCGTCGTCTTCCGCGGTTTCTCCACGATCGACAGTTGATGAAAGCGCATCGACAGAAATTTTTTCGTTTTCCCTGCGGTAGAGTCTTTCCGGCGAAATGGAGATAAACGATTTACCATTTTTACCCTGATAGAGCATGGCGTAATTATTTTTCTGGTTGTTGTCGAGCGAAATCAACAGGTCAAACGGGTTTATCGGAGAAACGGCTCGATAGTCGATCCGGCGGGACATGACGATTTTTTTCAAATCACCGGCGTTAATAGCGTTCAGGCATTTTGAAATAATTCGGTTCCATGCCTCCTTATCCGGCAGGTATTGGTTATGCTCCAAGTCAGGTACATTATCCGAATGCGACGATTTTTCCGTCGCAGACAAATCTTCATAATTTTTTCCATACTTATTTAGTTCTTCCGGCTCGATCTTAGAATCAATCACCATGCAGTATTGCATCACATATTTATTATCCAGCCGCCGGATCATGATTTCAGGCACGAAACACAATCCATCGGGAAATTCATCCCAGACGTCATCCTTTTTTTTGGATTTTGTAAATCGTAATGCAATCAAGAAGAATAAATTATCCTGAGGTGACAGCTTTAATATCTCTTCGGCCTTTTCGGGTGAAGCGGAAAACGCCGCCCTAAATGCTCCCAGTTCGTTTCGATTATCTCTGGTTCGAAAGTAAAACTTTTCGCCCCGTCCGAAATCCTTGAGCCGCGCCCGAATATCCAAAGGGGAAATTTCTTTTTCTATAATGAACGGCAGGGGTTGATTAATTGAAATCGAGAGCTCTTTGACCTGAGCGAAAATTTCCGAAGCGTTTTCGCCCTGTTTGTTGGTGAATGTTATTTTATCGGACATGACTAAAATTTGGCCGGATTACGCCGCCGGGATTTATGGACAATTTCGTAGCCGAGACTGGCGAGGTCATCGAGAAGATTATTAAAATCGGTAAACGTCATCGATTGCGCGCCGTCGGATAGGGCATCTTTTGGATTATTATGAACTTCGACCATAATACCGTCGGCTCCCGCCGCCAGAGCCGCTTTGACCAGGGGCGGAACCAATTTTCTATCGCCCGCGGCATGCGAAGCATCCGCGATGACCGGTAGTCCGCTTAATTGACGGGCGATGGGAATAGCCAGAACATCGAGAGTAAAGCGGGTACGTTTTTCGAAAGTGCGAATTCCCCGCTCACATAGGATTATTCGTTCATTGCCTCCTTTGCGGATATAGTCAGCGGCATGAAGCCATTCATCTATCGTCGCCGCCATGCCGCGCTTGAATAAAATCGTTTTATCGACCGCGCCCAGGGCTGTCAACAGAGTATAGTTGAACATATTCCGCGAACCGACCTGAATGATATCGGCGTATTGATACACCTCATCCAATTGAGACCTGTCCATCAACTCCGTGACGACTTTCATATTATATTTCGCGGCCGCTTCCGATAGAATTTTCAAACCGACTTTGCCCAGCCCCTGAAATGAACTGCTCTGCGTCCGGGGCTTGAACGCGCCACCACGCAAATATCTCACTCCCAATCCTGACAAAAATCCCGCGATCTCATCAATCTGACTTTCCGATTCAACCGAACAGGGTCCGGCGATAATAATCTTACCACGCTTGATTTCATTAAACAGAGTTACGTCATCGGCCGCTTTTTTTAATATTAATTTCCCCTTGCCCGAAATTTGGTCGAGTCGTTTTCGCAGATCATCGTCGACATGGCCGAAAATTCTGATAACAATTTTATCTCGGCTGATGACTTCGTAATCAAGAGGTTGTTCAGATAACTCGGCTACAAATTTATTATAATTGTCATCTTTGCTGTCAAAACTGTATATCATTTCACTCTCCGCCGCCGGTTTTCACTTGAATCCGCCGAGGCCGCCTTCAATAAGATAAGTATCGCGCCGGTTAAAGCCCGAAAACGATAACTTTTCAATATATATTTTTGTAAATCTAAATCAAGTCCCCAAATCAACCTTTCCGCCTAATCATCACGGCATATTTTCTGGCCTGTCTCAAATGCTTCTTTCATAACTTTTTTATCTTTCTTGACTGAGCCCTTTTCGAATCCCGAATGAGAATAGGAAATCAATCCGAATCGTTCAACATTGGCCCAGACAAAAAAGCCCCCGACAACTTTTCGAGCCGGTTCGAATTTTTCCCGCTTGCCGCCGACGAGAATAATTATACCTTTCCGTCGTTTTTCTATCCGGGGAATAATCAATTCCGGCGATTCGGGCCGATAATGTCTGAAACAATTAGAACGATCTATAAACAGTTTTGTCTGGGCCGAGACCGAATCAAAATATATCGGGGAACCGATGACGATTGCATCGCACCAGTCGAATGCTTTATAAACTTCATCCATGCCGTCATTGAAAAAGCAATATCCGTCGTCGGGAGATTCGCCGCAAGCCTGGCAGGGCATTATGTCCAGTTCATTGAGATAGATATATTTCGTTTTGGCTCCCGCCGCTTTACCTCCTTTTAGTACTTCCCTGACCAATAATTCGGTTGATGAGCCGATAACGGGCGACCCGGATATGCCCAGAATTTTAGTCAAGAGGCGGTTCCTTTTCCATTTGCTCTTTTTCCAGATACCATGAAAGGATTTGCTCTTCCAATTCCCGGCGGGCGGCATGATTTTCGTTAAGTTTTTGCCAGTCAGCCTTATCGATAAGAATCTCTTCTTTCTCCAAATCAGTCAGGCGAGCCTCGCCGTCCGCAATCATTTCCCCCAGTCGGGCCAGTTTTTTCATATATCTCGATTTCCGGCGGCCTCTTTCTTTGAATTCTTCGTAAGCGGCTTTTTTCTCGACAGAAACTGTTTTGCCTGTGACATTCCCGGGGCCGGATTTTTCTACATAGTAACTGTAATTACCAAGGTACTTGCGCATGTACCCGGCTGAAATCTCAAAGATATGGTTAATGACATTATCGAGAAAATAACGGTCGTGGCTGACGACAATAAGAGTTCCGTTATACTCTTTAAGGCCTTCTTCGAGCGCTTCAATCGAGACAATATCAAGATGATTGGTCGGCTCGTCAAATATCAAAAGATTGGCGGGATGATATAAGATTTTGGCGAGAGACAGCTTTGTTTTTTCGCCCCCGGAAAGCTGAAAAACTCTTTTAAAAACACCCTCTCCTATAAATCCAAAGCGCGCCAGAAATGAGCGGAGCCTCCCCGATTCGGCCAGCGGGTCGATTTCCCACAATTCAGAAAGAACGTCGTTTTGAAGATTGAGATCGGAAAGCTCCTGGTCGAAATAGGCGATATCGACATTGCCTCCAATCGTAATCTCGCCCGCAATCGGTTCCAGAAACCCGCCGAGAGTTTTCAAAAGAGATGTTTTACCGCACCCGTTAGGGCCGATAATCCCCACCCTATCTCCCCGGGTAAGTTCAAACTCAATCTCATCGACGAGGGGGACATTATCGTAACCGATAACCATGTCATCGACTTTGACAACCTGCCGGAATGAACGCCCGCCGTCAAGAATCTTAAATGTCGGTCGTGTATTTTCCCGATGCGGCTTTTCCAGCCTTTTCATGCGGGCCAAGTACTTTTGCCGCGACTGCGCTTGTTTGGTTTTTTGCCCCGCCATATTCCGGCGGATAAAATCCTCGATGCGAACAATTTCTTCTCGCTGATGACGGTAATGATGCTCGGCCAGCTTCAATTTTTTTTCGCGTTCTTCAAGATAATCATCGAAGCGGCAATGATACGGATCCAGCTTGCCCTGCGACAGTTCGGCGATTTTTTCGGCGGTGTTTTGAAGGAAACGGCGATCATGCGAGATTATCAGAAAGGCTGATTTTGATCCTGAAATATAATTTTCGAGCCAGATAGTGGCGTTGATATCAAGGTGATTGGTTGGCTCGTCCAAAAGCAATAAATCGTAACCACCGAGCAATACCGCCGCGACTTGCGCTCGATTTCGTTCGCCACCGGAAAAAATCGCCAACCTGCGACTCATCTGCATACGATTAAAACCGATTCCCTCGAGAACAATTTTGGCTTCGGTCTCAAAGCGATACCCTCCCATCTCTTCATATTCCTGAGTCAGGATATGATATTCGCTCAGAATCTCTTCGGATGGATTTTCTCTGGAGATTTGAACTTCGAGGGATATTAGTTGCAGCCGGATGTCATTGATTTTGGGATAGGCCAGAAAGCAAAAATCATATAGTGATAATTCCAATTCCTCATGCAATTCCTGGGCCACATAACCGACGGTGGTACCTTTCTTGAAATCGACCGTGCCCGAATCCGGCCGCATGATTCCGGAAATGATATTGAAAAGAGTGGTTTTGCCGGTCCCGTTATTTCCGACCAGCCCGATTTTTTGGCCTTCCTGAATCGCCAGAGAAGCGTTTTCGACGATGATCTGAGAATCAAAACGCTTCGAGATATTTGATAATGAAGCAAGCAGCATTTTATATTAATCGTCTGAGGTTAAAGGCGCCCCGCGATCCCGAGCGACGAGCATTTCCAAAGCCAAAAGAATAAGCGCAGCGGCAATAAAAAACTGCCATAATTCCCGCCCGAATCTTTTTTCGGAGAGAAATCCGGCGACTGATGTCTCCGAAGGCATACGAGACGCTCCGGAAAACCGCGATTCCATTTCATCCCAATCGGTAGTATAGAAATCACCTTCTTCGGAATCAATATTAACGGCAAAGCGGTCGCTTTCAATGGTTCCGTTCATAATTCGATACAATCCCGCACGGCGAACAGGGTCGCAATTCAAGCGGCGCGTATCGTCACGAAATTCCATAGAGACAGTGCGGCGGGAATTGTCGGGACCGATCAATATATATTCATTGGCGATATTGAATCCTCGGCGCAAAACTCGAACCGGAGCGTCACCGGCATTTATATTCTCCGTATGCGCCGAAAAATCGGATGATAAAAATTCGCAGGAGCGCACCAAAAACGGAACAAACAAAGGATGCAATGAGATATCTGAAATATCCGGTGAGATATCACAGCCCAAATAGAGAACACGCCCGCGACCGAACGGCGCGGCCGCAATCGCCGGAGAGCCATCCGAATATCGGGCTATCAAACTCACTTCGGCATCATCCTGAAGTCGCGATTTCGGCAATGCATACGATCTAAAACTAAGAGACTGGGGATCGATTTTATCTTTCAATATCTGCAGAATAGGATGCTCGAAATTAAAATCTGTAATAGTAAAATGTCCCGCCCTTGAGAAATTAACCGGGAACGACGAGGTTAACTTCACGCCTGTCATTTCTTCAAAATGCATGGCATAATGAGCCGAATCCGACTTTTGCCCGATGTTCAACATCAATCCTCCGCCCCGGCGAACAAAATCTTTGAGGCGATTGACATCGCTTCGGGGAAGCGTTTCGTAATCGGAGAGTATAACAACATCAAAATCCCGTAAGCGAGCGGTTTGAAAATTATTATATCCGATTTCCGAAACCGACCAGTGCCTTCTCAATTTTTCATCCGGGGCCAGTGCCAGTTTAAATAGCTGCCGATCGATATCGTCCTGCCCGACCAGCAGAATGTTGAATTGCTCCGGGATATAAAAACTAAAATAGTGACGGTTATCGGCCAATAGGTCATCATCGGATAATTCAACATATCCGGAGTGATAGCCCGGAGTGGCGACCGATATTTCAAAATCAACCGGTGCCGAAACACCAGGCCGCAGTCGAATATCTTCCTGAGCGATGCGTTCATCATCAAGATACAGCGAAACGAGAATATTATCATCGCCTTCGGTCGAGTATGATTTAACCGTCGAGGAAATAGGGAATTCGGTTCCTATTTCAATTAACTGATTACCGAAGCCGACCTCCAGAATACTGCAGTTCGATATCTCTCGAATCGGCAACTCGACCCAAAAAGTCTTTCCATTAAATTCAGCGATTTGCTCATCATTAGCAAAAGATATTTCCTGCAAATCACTCAGAATATATATCTCATGATTTAAATTCAGTCGTTCGCCCAGTAATTCAATTGCGTTTGAATAGCTGGTCAATAAATCGGCGCGAATATCAGTCAGCGAAATTTTATCCGGAATCTGAGCGGATTGCCCGGGATTGCCAAAAATATTTTCCCCTTGGGGATCGGCATAATCTCCGGTTGTCGCCAAAATGGCGACTTCATCGGCCTGGCCCAGTTGCCCCAAAATTTCCTGCGCCCTTTTCACCACCAGGTCAAAAAGGATTCCGTCCCGCACCGATAATCCCATCGAGGCCGAATTGTCAATTATAATTACGGCCGATACCGACGCGTGTGAACCCAGATAGCCGCCTTTAGTCGCCGGTCGGGCAAAAGCCAAAACAACCGCGAGGATAATTAGTGTTCTGATTATCAAAAGAAGTAGCTGCCTGATTTTGATGGCCCGCACCTGATGCTTGCGCATCGCCTTGAGGAAAGCAATTGAGGAAAATGGTACGGTTTTGACTTTTCTCTTTGAAAAGAGATGTAGAATAAAAGGGAATAAAGCCGCCGCCGCGGCAAAAAGAATCGCTGTATTGAGAAAATTCAGCATAATTCAATCCCAGCGGACGGAGGGACTAAAACCCCCGGAACGGCTCCAAAATATAAGATCTGACTTCTTCTTCAAAATGCGGCGGCAACGGGTATTTCAGGACTCGTTGATAAAGAGCGATAGCATCTTCCCGTCGCCCATCAAGGTCGGCAATTCGACCTAATTCGCGGAGAAGGCGAGTAAAAAATATTACTCGCACCGGATGTACTTCAAAATAAAGGCCCTGGTCCAGATACGATTTGGCGACGCTGGTGGTATCATTTTCGCATAAGGCCAATCCCAGGTGCGCCTGCCCCAGCCGCAGGAGATATGCGGGCCGCGATTTTCCCATTTGATATATTTGCTCCACGGCGTCAACCGCACCGGCATAGTAATCAATGGCGGTGGCGGTATCGCCTTCGGATAACGAAATTCGACCCATCAGGATTCCCGACGACGCCCGGCTTAGTTGGGACGGGTTTTCGGTGAAATCCCGAATCAAATAGGTTTTGGCGCTGTCGATATTTGCCATCCGGAAATATGTATCGCCTTTCTTATAGAACATACTCTTGGCCGTCGAATCGGTCTCATAAACGCGGTCGTAAATTTTCAAGGCTGAATCGTATTGCCCGTCGATTAGAAGCAGATTCCCGTATGCCATCCAATTGGTAATATCATCCGCCTCGCGCGTGATAAGAAATTCATAAAGAGTTCGGGCGGTGTCATATTCACCGTCCATATACATATTCCAGGCTTCCTCGCCGATGGCATAAGTCGAATCATAAGTGGTTTCCATATGGTTCTTCAATTCCCGCAGGAATATATCCATGCCGGTGCGGTTATAGATAAATTTATCACGCTCATAAAAATAATGAAAATGTCCCGAATGAATCGTGACCGTATCCAGAAGATGATGCCAGTCGGCTTCAAGAGAATCCAGCGATATATCATACACGACAGAAAACTGCTCGCCTATATTCAAGTCGGTAGCTTTCCGGTATAGTTCAATAAAGCGGTTTAATCCGTACTTATCGACTAAATATTTCACAAAGGATGCGGCCGCCGAAACATTATTGTACCCGGGTAGTCTGAAATAATCGATTGAACGCAGCATATTGGCCAGTGGCGACAATTCGCTTTTCTTCTTTAATTCTCGGGCATAGTAATGAGCAGCATCGAAATATCCGGCTGCGCCTTCAACCAAAATAGGCGGGGAATATCCCAGATAACGATAGGTGCGGGTCAAAATCCCGGGGAAAGCGTCAATCGTATTGTAATTGTGGGAATAGAGTGTAAAACAATTAGACCGCGTCGGATCGATGGCAAAACCGCCCCGCTTATCCCACTGAACTTCTTTGAGTAAACAGGGCGCGAAGAAATAATTTACCTTGCCGGGAAAACCCTGCTCAAATATTTTTTTGAATTCCTTATATGTCGTCTCAACATATTCTCGCAACAGATTCCAGCGGACATCTCCCAGAGTCCGGGGAACATAATAAAAATCAAAATTAGCTGACGGATCGAAATTCCAGACACCGTCGGCGTGATAGTCATAATCGCAGGTTTGATCAATATCGGAAACACTATCGATTGCGAGCGGTGATATCCCCACGCGGTATACCGTATTATTCTTGCCCCGGACATCTTCGACAAAATAAATACCGCCGGCATGGCTATGAAATTTCTTGAACAGGTTTTGCGGTTGGGGACCCAACGTATAAAGCGAAAATTCACACTCATATAAACTGTCGCCACGGGAATTAGCCGTTAAATCAATCGTAAAATTCACATGAAAGCTGGTATTTTTTATGCCCTCATAGACATCAATATTCTTTTTGTATATTAATACATAGTCACCGTCACTGTTTTGTTCACGAACCGTTATTTCACATTGAATATTCCGAGCTTGGATTAGGCCTGAGAAAATTAAGATATATATGCAAAGACCGCAAATCCCAATTATACTTCGTTTCATAATACTACCTCTTTCGTATCAACGATAACTTATACGCCATAAGCGCCATATTTATCTTTAATTAATCTATTATCGCAACTCCGCATCAGGGACTTTTAATAATTTTATTTCCCGATTTAATGGGCACAAAATCATATCGGTCCAGTTCGGTGCAAAAAACCAAATCATCGCCCATTCCGATAGACTTCAGATATCGCCCATGCGTCGAATTCATGGTAACTTCCCGCCAATTAGCGCCGCAATTTTTATACGCGAGCCGGGCCAAATTGGCGGCGTCGTTACAATCGGAAAAGGTGTCGCTCATTCGCGAAACCATCATCCCGGCCGCCATCGTGTCCTCACCCGAAACGCGTCCCTCCTGTCCGGCGCAACAAATAACCGGCGGAGCAGATAACCGCGCGAGAGTGGAAACGGCAAAACTCATACAGACAAACGAACCCAACAGAACATTATCGAACTCCGAAAATCGACGAAGCAATTTGGTGCCATTGGTCGAGTTGAATATTATTTTTCGCCCGGATACTTTATCCGGAATCATTTCCTCGGGCGAGTTGCCGAAATCATAATTCTCGATTCGATAAGCGTTTCTCTCGCCCGCCATTAGTGTCGAATCTCCCAAATCCTTTTTTAAATTTTCCGCTTCCGCTATTGAGCCGGCAGGATATAGAGCTTCTGCACCGGCCGCCAGAGCCGCCGCCATTGATGTCGTGGCTCGAAAAATATCTATAATTACCACCGAGCGATTCTTATCAAGATCGTCCGGAATTTCGGCGGGCAATAAATATAATTCTATCATCGAATCAATCACTTGTTTTTCTTATAGAACGGCGGCTTAATAATATCAGCGGCAAATCTCCTGCCCCGGATTTCAATTTCAACGACATTTCCCGATTTCGAGTATTTCCGGGCGACGTATCCCATGGCAATCGGAATTCCCAGAGAAGGTGACACCGTTCCGGACGTTACCTCGCCTATCTTATCCTCGCCGTTATAAATTAAATACCCTTTTCGGGGAAACGCCTTATCTTTTAACACCATACAGACAAGTTTGCGTTTGGGCCTATTTTTTTTAACCGCCCGAAGAACATCGGCCCCGATAAATTCACCTTTATTAAGCTTGAGTATCCATCTCAACCCGGCTTCAATCGGATTAGTCGTCTGGTCAATATCATTGCCGTAGAGAACCATTTTCATTTCCAGCCGTAAACTGTCGCGGGCGCCGAGACCTATCAATTTCAAATCGTATTTTTTCCCGGCTTCGTTTACTGCATTCCAGATATCGGAAGCATATTCAGGCGGGATATAAAGTTCAAACCCGTCTTCGCCGGTATATCCCGTTCGGGAAAAGAGAATTTTATACCCGGCGATCTCACTTTCGGTTGACCAGTAATATAGCAATGTATCCAGATCAAATGATGTCAATTCCTGCAAAAGCTTTTGGGCATTCGGCCCCTGAATGGCCAGCAGAGAGTAATAATCGCTTTTGTCAATTAGCTCGACCTCACTGGCCAGGTAACTTTGGAGCCACTTAAAATCTTTTTCAATATTGACGGCATTTACGACCAGCAAATATCTATCGGGCAGGCGATAGATCAGCAAATCATCAACGATGCCGCCGTCATCGTAGGTCATACATGAATACTGAATTTGATACACATCCAACGCCGATACGTCGTTAGTGGTTATTTTCTGGAGAAAGCCAAGAGTCCCATCGCCGCTGACTTCAAATTCACCCATGTGAGTCAGGTCAAATAGTCCGACTCCGGATCGCACCGCTCTATGCTCATCTATAATCCCCGAATACTGCACCGGCATATAATAACCGGCAAAAGGCACCATTTTGGCTCCGGCTTCAATATGAAATTGGGTATAGGGGGTATTTTTGAGACTATCTATATCTACCATATCAATCTTTCATTAATATTAAGCCGAACGCGCTCGGCACGCCCGGTTATTTTGCGCTTCAATAAATCTTCTACTTACCGCCGCCTCGCGTATAATTCAGTAGTCCGCCAGCGCGAATAATCTGAATCTGCCTCGAAGTCAGTGAATAGGTAACCTGAATGTCGATTCCCTTGGTGATATTTTTGACGGTAATATCGGCGCCTGTTGAGAGAATATCGGACACCATTGGCAATTTCAAATTATCGCCCTGATCAACCTTGTCATAATCTTCCGGGTAAGCGAAGGTAAGCGGTAGAATTCCGAAATTTATCAGGTTGGCCAGATGAATACGGGCAAATGATTTAGTCAGAACCATTTTCAGCCCCAGATACATCGGCGCCAGCGCGGCATGTTCGCGGGATGAACCCTGACCGTAATTTTCGCCGCCGACAATGAATCCCCCTTTATTATCTTTGGCTCTTTTCACAAAATCGGAATCAACATAATGATAAACATATTCCGCGATTTTGGGAATATTTGAGCGCAGAGGCAGGATTTTGGTCCCGGCCGGCATAATATGATCGGTCGTAATATTGTCGCCTACTTTTAGAAGCACTTTACCGTCCAGAGTTGACAGCATCGGTTCGTTAATCGGCAGCGGAGCGATATTGGGTCCCCGCATAATCTTAACTTTTGCCGGTTCCTTTGACGGCTCGATCAAACCGGAATCATCTATCCTGATTTTCTCGGGAAGTTTTACTTTAGGATATTTTTTCAATTCACGGGGATCAGTGATATAGCCGGTAACGGCCGCGGCTACACAGGTTTCGGGGCTGGCCAGATACACCTGGGCGTCTTTGGTGCCGGAACGTCCCGGAAAATTGCGGTTGAATGAACGAATCGAAACGGCTCCGGAATTCGGCGCTTGTCCCATACCGATGCACGGTCCGCATCCCGATTCTATTATGCGGCATCCGGCCCCGATTAAATCAGCCAGGGCGTTATTTGATGCGACCGCCTCCAAGACCTGTTTTGAGCCTGGTGAAATTGTGCATGAAACTTCGGGGTGGACATGTCGACCTTTGAATAAGCTGGCCGTTATCATCAAATCGGTAAACGAAGAATTGGTACAGCTTCCAATACAAACCTGGTCAACCTTAACCCGTTTGATTGACTTCACTTTAACGACATTATCCGGTGAATGCGGCTTGGCGATCATCGGCTCTAATTTATTGAGATCGATTTTTATAATTTTGGCGTATTTGGTATCGGGATCGGCTTCCAGGGGAATCCATGATTTTACTCGTTTTTGAAGCTTGAGGAATGCTTTCGTATTTTCATCGGACGGAAAGATCGAGGTCGTGGCGCCCAATTCGGCTCCCATATTGGTAATCGTGGCACGCTGCGGAACGGTCAGATTTTTGACACCCGGACCGCCATACTCTATAATCCGGCCCAAACCGCCTCTGACCGAAAGAACCCGCAATACTTCAAGGATAATATCCTTGGCGGTCACAAACGGTTTTAACTTACCTGTCAGGTGGACTTTCAGGACTTCGGGCATTCTCAGATAAAACGATCCACCGCCCATAGCCACGGCGACATCGAGCCCGCCGGCACCCATAGCCAGCATCCCGATTCCGCCTCCGGTAGGAGTATGCGAATCGGAACCGATCAAGGTTTTGCCCGGAACTCCAAACCGTTCCAAATGAACCTGATGGCAAATACCGTTACCCGGGCGAGAGAAATATATACCGTATTTGGCTGCGACAGATTGTAAGTAATTATGGTCATCGGCGTTTTCGAATCCCGACTGGAGCATATTATGATCAATATAACTGACCGAAACTTCCGTCTGGACTTTCTTTAGCCCCAACGCCTCAAACTGCAGATAAGACATTGTCCCGGTTGCATCCTGGGTCAGGGTTTGGTCTATTTTTATGGCGATATCTTCGCCTGCTTCCATCTTTCCGCTAACGAGATGAGCCGAAATGATTTTTTCAGCCAAATTCATTCCCATTGCCGTCTCCTATCTCTTTGAAATATTCCTCACCTATAGGCAGTAATAAAACACCGAAAACCAAAGAAAGTCAACCGATTATTGCCGGGCGGCTTGAACTTTATCATTTAAAATGATATACTACAACATTATGGAGCTTAATCCCAAAACTAAGCCCGAATTTGCGGGACGAGTCAATCAGGGCGGGTCGGAAATATTTATATCCGCTCCGGCCAAGATCAATTTGTTTTTAAAGGTAACCGGCAAACGGCCTGACGGCTATCATGATATTTATTCCTGGTTTCAGGCGGTAGATCTGGCTGATCATCTACTTATCAGAAAATTGACCAAACCGGATATATTGATTGAAACCAATTGGGAATCGATTCCAATCGGTCCAAATAACCTTGTTTATAAAGCGGCGGAATTGATTCAACGCAATTTTGGACGGAATTTGGGGTTTAAGATAACGTTATTTAAACAAATTCCTGCCGGGGCTGGTTTAGGGGGCGGTTCTTCGGATGCGGCAGCATTCATTAAAGCAGCCAATAAATTGGTTAATTTGAATTTGAGCCGTCAGGAAATGGAGAAAATCGGGCTCGAAATCGGCTCTGACGTCCCCTTTTTCTTTGGCACCGGGCAGGCAGAAGTCTGCGGACGGGGCGAAAACGTCAAATCCTTTCAATTGCCAATCGATTACAAGGTTATCCTTGTGACGCCCGACTTTGAAATCCGAGCTGCCAAGGCCTATCGGATTTTGAAATTGGACTTGACAGAGCCGCTGAGGAATGTTAACTTAATATGTTGTAAAACAACGGCTGAGTTATTTGGTGTGATTTCCCAAATGGCCAATGACTTAGAAATTGAGTTGAAAAAGTTATATCCGGTATTGGGGGATATAGAAGAAAGGCTGATAAAAGCAGGCGCAAGAATTGCGAGACTTAGCGGTAGTGGTCCCACAATTTTTGGTCTTTTTGATAAAGGCGCCGTTGAGGAAGAATTCGCATTATCCTTCGTGGGGGAAGGATGGGGGTGTTTTGATGTGGACCCTCTTATCCTACCGCTTAGGGTGAGTTAACCGCATTCAGCGGGAGGAGTCAGCCGTGGAAATCACCGAGATAAGAATCACGTTACGTAACGAGGAAAAACTTAAAGGGTTCGCTAACGTGACCTTCGACAACGCCTTTGTTGTTCGGGGACTCAAGATAATTTCGGGTAACTCCGGGTATTTTGTGTCGATGCCGAGCAGGAAAAGGCCGGACGGCAGTCATCAGGATATCTGCCATCCGATTAACAATGAAACTCGCCAACAGATTGAGGAAAAAGTTTTGGAGGCTTATGAGACGGAATTAAAAGCCTCTACTGCTCAACAGGCGTAAAGAAAATTATTGGGGCGTCGTCAAGTGGTAAGACACAAGCCTTTGGAGCTTGCATTCGCAGGTTCGAATCCTGCCGCCCCAGCCAGACGACAAGTTATGAAAGGTTCACCTGTTCCGAGTCCGCGATGAACCGGGACAGGTTTTTTATCATAACCAAGGGAAAACTGACACATAGATATGCTGAATAATAAACATGTGCGAATAATTTGCGGAACGGCTAACCGGCCTTTGGGCGAAGCGATCGCTCGCAAGCTCAATGTTCCCCTGTGTGATACCGAAATAAAAAGATTTTCGGACGGCGAGATATTTGTTCAGATTAATGAAAATATTCGGGGTGCGCATGTTTTTATCGTTCAACCGACCAATCCGTCTGCCGATAACCTGTTTGAACTGTTAATGCTTATTGAGGCTTCGCGCCGGTCCTCGGCCAAAAATATTACGGCTGTGATTCCGTATTATGGATATGGTCGCGCCGATCGAAAAGAAATGCCCCGGGTGTGTATCGCCGCCAAGCTAATCGCCGATCTATTAAGCACCGCCGGAGCCGACCGTGTTATAACTATGGATTTACACGCCGCTCAAATTCAGGGTTTCTTTACGATTCCGGTTGACCACCTTTATTCGTCAATCATATTTAACGATTTCCTGCAAGAAATCCCGACTGACAATTTAGTCGTTGTCAGCCCTGATGTCGGCTCAATAAAAGTGGCCCGCGCCTTCGCCAAAACGATGCGGGCGAGCCTGGCCATAATCGATAAAAGGCGACCGGAACAAAACAAGGCAAAGGTTGTACATATCATCGGTGAAGTCGATGGCTGCGATGTCATCATCCGTGACGATATGATTGATACCGCCGGAACTCTGACTGAAGCCGCCAAGGCGCTCAAGGAAGCCGGATGCGGGAAAATATACGCCTGCGCGGCGCACGGTGTTTTATCCGGCAACGCCCTGGAAAGACTCGATAATTCGCCGATTGAAAAAGTAATTATATCCGACTCGATCGATCAGTCACAGCGACACCTATCCGATAAGTTTACGGTATTAAGCTGTGCCGAAACGTTTGCCGAGTCGATTGATAGAATTGAAACTGACGCTTCGGTATCAATGATGTTTAGAACTTAAGACACGAAAATATTTCTGGAGGTTTGAATAGATGAAAGAACTTAATCTGAAAGTTTCCAAACGGGAAAACACTGGAAAAGGTTTCAATCGCCGTCTGCGCGGTGAAGGAAACATCCCCGCGGTTATATATGGTCCGAATACGGAACCGATTTCGATTCAGGTTAATTACCGCGAACTGTATCAATTAATGCACGGCGTTCCCCTATCAACGATTATTAATCTTGAAATTGACGGAATGGACGAACCGGCTCGCAAAGTCCTCATTCGGGAATTGCAAAAGGATCCCGTTTCGGGCGAGCTTTTGCATCTTGATTTTCACAATATTTCGATGGATCAACCGATTACTATTACGATTCCCGTCATAACGGTTGGTATCCCTGAAGGCGTTAAAAACTTTGGCGGTGTCGTTCAGAATATCAGGCGTGAAATCGAAATTTCATGTTTGCCGGCCGAAATACCCGAAAAAATCGAAATTGATATTTCTCATCTGAACATCGGGGAATCAATTCACGTTTCGGATATTGAGCTTGATAAAGTGGATGTAATAACCGACGCTGTTCGCACCATCGTAACTATTAGCGCTCCGACGGTCATCAAGGAAGTTGAAGCTGCTGAAGAAGAAGAGCCTGAAGGCGAAGAAGGCGCTGAAGGCGAAGAGGGCGCTGAAGGTGAAGAAAAGAAAGAAGAAGGCGAAGAGAAGAAAGAAGAAGGCGACAAGAAGAAATAACTGTCTAACGTTGCCGCATAAATTAATCATAATAAAAACCCCGCATCAAAAGCGGGATTTTTATATATTTATTGGCGCACGAGGATGTACACCAACCACGAGTTTTAAATAATTTTCTTCATCGGCTGGTAAGGTAAGCCGGTGCCATCAAGACAGTTCATTTTTCTAATCCCGGTAGTTTTCTTATAGCCCATTTTCTGATAAAATGGAATTGCGTAAACGGTAGCCATCAACTTAATCACTTGAGAATTCTGCGAAACACACTCTTTCTCAAATCGCATAACAAGTTTCCGACCAAATCCATTCCGATGAGAATTCCCGAGCACAAACAAACTCCGCATTTTCTCTTTGCTGCCCCTCAACACTCCAACTATTTTTTTCTTGTCCTGAACCGCTACAAATACCATTGGAGCGGATATCAATTTGGCAATCTCATCCTGATGTGACTGACTTTTAGATCGAGCATTTCGAAAAGGCCCCAGAAGTTTTTGCTGTTCTTCTGGCGAGGCATAAGAAAGATTATATTTCAGAAAAGTGTCAGCGATTAATTTACCGACTGCCACAGAATCCTTTTTTTGATATTTACGAATAGTAATCATTTTTAAGTCTCCTTAATTAATTCTTGGGAACCAATAGCTATTATTTACGATTTCGGCGTGTTAATAGTTTCGCCAAAGATAGTACTATTAGCGATGGCAACCAAATCCAGAGGATCTCATTTATAATTACACGCATCCCCCATTCACTAAAAAAACTATTGATACCGATTGGAGAAACCAGTATAGGCCTGAAGGGAAAAAACCATCTTATCTGAGAAAAGGGAGACAAAAGCGCGACACCTTCTCCGCCATTGGTAAGAGCATCAAGCATACCGTGTGAGGCGGAGATTAAGAAGAAATAAATTGTCAGGATATTCCAGCGTTTTGAAAACAGTTTTGCCTCGCGGAAAAATAAAATCATCACGATAAATGCCAAAACTAACGCGAACGGTATAGAATGGAAAAAACCACGATGCCCCAGAAAATGACCGTAGGCAAATCCAAGACGAAACATTATAACATCGGCGTCGGGTATAATTGGCAGGATTATTGATATTATCCAAAACCTCTTGGGCAGGTTTTTGAGCCAGAGCATTTTCCCGGCTGCCAATCCGGTTATGGCATGAGTGAATATTGTTGGCAAATGATTTTCCTTTCTCCTTCAGCGCTGGAGAGTGAACGCCAACTGAATATTACTTTATTTCGAAAACAATGAAACAAAAATCACCATTACTCGTATAATGCATTATATTACACATACTGTGTATCTTGTAAAAGGAGTGTCATTTTGTCAAGAAAAACAGCCGAGAGGGAGATTCGCCAAAGCTATATACTGGATGCAGCGCGCGGACTTTTCGCCCAACAGGGTATCGAAAATACTTCTATGGAAGATATAGCTTCGGCGGCCGAATATACTCGGCGCACCCTGTATTCCTATTTTAAGAGCCGTGATGAAATTTGCCTTATGGTTCTCATCGAAGATAATAAAACCCGTTGGAGAGAACAGCAAAAGGCGATGGAGTTAACTCGGAGCGGTTTAGATAAAATTACGATATGGGGGAAGACCCTTTATGATTTTTCCCGGCGAAATCCCCAGTCATTATATTTGCAGCTTTACTGGGATTTAAAAGGACTCGATCCCGATTCGATTAGCGGCGAAGCATTTGAAAGTTTTGATAATTTAAACAACGAACTTGCTGAAGGCTTGCGTGGTATTTTCCAAATGGGAATTAAAGATGGTTCTTTGCGGGCTGACTTGAAAGTCGATCTTTGCATCAGTCAATTTCTTTATTCCATTAGAAGTATCATTAACAGGGCTCTGTCAACCACCTACTCATTCGCCTGCTTTGAATCGGACGAATATATAGATCATTACCTCGATATGTTTAGTCGCGGAATACGCTATACCGGAGGAACTATCAAATGAAATTCCACACAATTAATTTCCTGTCATCCTTCTCAAAGGTAATCGGACTGAAATTCTTTCAGGGATTTCTCATAACAATTACGTTTTTGATTTATCTGGCACCTTATGCTCTTGGCGATGATGAATCAAAAACTGAACTGACTCCTCCCCCAGGAAAACTAAATTACCTTTCGGAACAACGCATCATTAAATTCCCATTTGATATTTATCGCGGAGATATTCGCTTTAATTGTAAAATCAATGGCCATGATGTTCAATTTCTCCTTGATGACGGCTTCCACTGGGACCAGTTGCTATTCTGGGGCAGTCCAAAGGTAGATTCTTTGGGGTTGAAATATGAAGGCGAAATTTCGATCGGAGGATCAAAAGATGATAGTGGAATTCAATCCAGAACAGCATCAGGGATAACGGTTGGTTTTCCCGGAGTTGAACTGACCGATCAGGAGGCGATCATTACGCCTTATAGCTCTGGTAACAGTGTTATGTGGTCTGGAAGTGTTGGGCAGATCAGCGCGGGCCTATTAAAACATTTTATTGTCGATATAAATTTTGATGAAATGATGATGACACTAAGCGAGCCGGGCAAATTTGAATATGGCGGTTCGGGAGTTGCCGTTCCCTGGGAGCCGATAGGATTTGGTCCATGGTCGATCCCCGTAAATCTAAAACTTTCGGATGGCCGTGATGTATCTGTAAAAGTGCTCATGGATTTGGGATATAACGATCAATTGGAAATTGCAACCGGAAAAGAAAATAGTATAACAGTCCCCGAGAATTCTACCGCAGGGAGTCTGGGAAGAAATATTGAAGGCACCGAAACCCTGGGATATTTCGGACGCATGCCTCAAATTGAAATTGGCGGATACAAAATCAATAATGCGATTGTAGCTTATATTTCGGAAGAGCATAGTAAGAACACATTTAGTGAGGTAATGATTGGATTGGGATTACTCTCGCGCTTTAATCTGGTTTTTGACTACTATGACAAGCGTTTGTTTATCGAGCCGAATAAGAATTTTTCAGAACCGTTTGAGTAAAATTTTTACTGTAGGGGTCGCTCGCGAGCGACCCGCGATAAATATAGTTTCGTCTCAGTGGGCTCGTCGCGACGAGCCCCTACTGGCCAGTTTTGATTTTCACGATAATTGCGTGAATTTATATTAGTTATCCACAATTGCGAATTTGTAAATTCCTCCTATTTGAATATGCCTGTGAGGCTTACGGCGAATTGGGTTCGTTTTGTCCTTTTTCGTACTTCGTAAAAGCCTACTTTCCCATTAATAATTATCACTCCATCATAAAATCATTTCATTCTATAAACGTGGATGATTTCAGAAAACACAGTGGAATTGTGGAATAATTGTAAAGGTTCTTTACGAGGAATCCGCTTGAAAAAACGTATTGCTTATTTTTGAGATGGATCACCTGTCCTAGCCAACCCGATGTCAACTAGCACCTTCACGGATGCAGATAAATCGCGCGTATTGATCTCCCACCCCAGCTCTTTTGCCTTTGCTTGAATTGATTTCCTAGTCAGCGATTTCTTTTCTGCAGAAAGAATATGTTTTACCTTTGATGCAGTAGAAATGACCTTAGTATTTTCATGGTAGCCTGTAGAAATTAGTTTTGCGAAATTACTGTCGATTACAGACGCAAACTCATTGTAGTTCTTCTTAACACTTTCAGCAGCTGACCTTCCGGACGACGTAAGTTTGTAAATGTACTTGCGAACCTCAAAAGAATCTCTCACCCCGTAATCTATAGCACTAACCTTCAGTAAACCGCTACTCTCTAGAAGATCCAGTGCCTCCGAAACGTCTTGACTAAAGGGTCCATAGAAATAGGGGCTAAACTTCAATGGAAGATCGATCCGAGGCATCATCTGCTGGAGCAGGTATATGTTCTTGTGGATGTTTGTCTTGCCATGAAACGAGCCACCATTGTGCTCGATCAAGTATATTAGAAGTGCGTATACATTTGGTATATTCATTACAAATTTCCTTCAAAGTACTTTGTCAGGATTTTTTTACTCAGTTTCTCACGACTCTCTCTGGATTTCAACTTTATTTTCGGAATCCCAATGATCTGAATAAAGTGATTTTTTGCATCATCCACAATACCACCGTAAAGAGGACTTTCATTCTCTAATAGCGTCGTTGTCTTTTCACTACACTTAATACGAATTGACTGCTCATCAACAATTCCAAAGCTCTTCTGTATTAGTGGAACTTTGAGTGAATATGCCAAGACATGCGTAAATCCTGGTAAAAGAGAGAATTCCTGCTCTATAGTCGAAACCAAATCGTCATAATTACTTTTCCTGATCTCTTCAATCTTCTCAATCGCCTGAAGACTCTCTCCTCCGTCTAATTCATTGACGCGGATATTCGATATTTCCTTAAGCAACTGTCGATCTCTCAACATCGAGAAATACTTATACCCTTTGGAACCCCGCTTGCTATTGCTAAGCACAGACTGGCAAACTAACTCATCATCCCACTTAAGATATTCAGTAACATAGGCCTTCTTCTTGCTATAACTATAGACTTTCTTTAGGTCTTCATTCCCGTCAGTGATTGAAGCGCTGACTCCTTCGATAATCATTTTGTCGGTAATGTGCCTGATTCGATGCTGATAAACCTGGTGAGCGATGAAGTATTTCGCCAGTACATACTGCTCTACTGCTTGGACACCCTCACGTTTTGCGGCTAGTCGCTTCATTCTGTTTTCATCAGTCATAGTCAGAACATTAATTAATCTGTCCAAATCGAATACACCATATTTCACCCCTGTGAAGTAGCTGTCTCTCAGAAGATAGTCCATTTTGTCAGCATCGAGAGGACCTGAAACAAGATCATGCTTGAAATCCGGGGATGGCTGGTCTGTACTTAAAATAGATATTATTCTCATAGTTCTTGCCTCGCCCAATACATCTTTAATCGTACGGTCCTCAGCAATGATGCGATGTGAGATCGCTTCGTGAATCTCTTCGATATTTCCTTTCTTCTCACTCTGTGGACTCATATACTTCAGAAGATACTCCGAGATATGAGAAAAAGGGCCATGGCCGATGTCGTGCAACAAACCCGCAAGACGGATATCTTGCATTTCTGTACCCTTCAATTTTACCTCGCCAGCGTTTTCAAGATGCTCAATCATCTTTGAAGCGATATGCATCACACCAACCGAGTGGCCAAAACGATTATGCATCGCACCATGAAATCCCAGATCGGCAAGAGCTAGCTGCTTGATCCTCCTTAGTCGTTGAAAAGAAGAAGTATCCATGACCTTGAATTCAATGTCCGTTACTGGTATTAGACCATGTATCGGGTCTCGAATCTCACCGCAGATTTTCAGCTTCCCGCTCACTGCTATCTTCTCTCCTCTTAATCACGTACATAACTGAAGTAATGTAAATCACATTTTGAGTGATTTCCACTACAAAATTCATTGTGTAGGTGTCCCACCCGACAAGGACTAGGTCCTGTTGGGAAGATTCCTTTATCACATTTAATAATAGTCCATTTATACAAAATCCACAACATAAAATGTACACATCAAACCATTATCAAATCCGAAACTATCCCCCCTTTAAATCCGCTTGCATTTTTGTCCCAAATTGGTATATTATTTGGCTCTGGCCCAAGGGGCGGATTGCGCCTGTTGGTATGGTACAATTGATTGCGTCTTGGTAATTTCGAAACCTGCCTGCGCCGGAAATTGAGATTGAAAACGACAATTGAACTGAAGCGAAAACAATGTTTGACAGCCTGACCGAAAAATTAGAAGCGACATTCAAAAAACTCCGCGGACACGGAACGCTGACCGAGGATAATATCAAAGACGCCCTCAAGGATATCCGCCGGGCGCTTCTCGAAGCTGACGTCAATTACAAAGTCACCAAAGAGTTTATCAAAGATATCCAGGCCGAAGCGGCCGGGGCGACGACTGTCCGGTCGGTTGAACCGGGCCAGCAGATCATCAAAATCGTCCATGAAAAATTAGTCAAACTGCTCGGTGAGAAAACAGCCGATATCCATGTTTCCGAGCGTCCCCCTTCAATAATCATGACATGCGGGTTGCAGGGATCGGGCAAAACGACGTTGACTGCCAAGCTGGGCTTGCGATACAAGAAGAAAAATAAAAAAGTCCTGATGGTCGCCGCTGATCCGTATCGCCCCGCGGCGATCAAGCAGTTGCAGATGCTGGGCAAACAGATTGACGTGGCCGTTTTTGAGATGGGTCAGGAGGACCCGGTCAAAATTTGCAAAGAGGCTATAAGTAAGGCTCGCAAAGAATTTGTCGATTTGATAATATTTGATACCGCCGGACGGCTGCATATCGACGATGAGCTGATGACCGAGTTGACTAATATTAAAAAGATGGCCAAGCCACAGGAAATATTGCTCGTGGCCGACGCCATGACCGGTCAGGACGCCGTCAACGTCGCCGGTGAATTTCATAAACGGCTCGATGTTACCGGCGTAGTGTTATCGAAGCTAGACGGCGACGCCCGCGGCGGCGCGGCTCTCTCGATTCGAGCCGTGACCGGATGCCCGATTAAACTGGTCGGAATCGGCGAGAAACTGACCGATTTGGAAGCGTTTCATCCCGACCGGATGGCATCGCGAATATTGGGGATGGGTGATATTGTCTCCTTCGTCGAAAAGGCGCAGGAGATGGTCGATATCAAAGAGGCCGAAAAGCTTGAGAAGAAGCTGCGTAAGGCTCAGTTCACGCTGGAAGATTTTTACGCGCAGATGCAGCAACTAAAAAAAATGGGACCCTTGGAATCGCTTCTGGAAATGATTCCGGGGATGGGCAAGGCGCTCAAAGGGGCGACCCTTGATCCCAAAGCCATGAAACGGGTTGAGGCGATGATTCTATCAATGACGCCGTACGAACGTCAAAATCCCAATATAATAAACGGCTCCCGCCGTAAAAGAATAGCGAACGGTTCGGGAACCACTGTTCAGGAATTGAATAGAATGTTAAAACAGTTCGGACAGATGAAAAAGATGTTGAAAAACGTTGGCAAAATGGGCATGAAGGGATTGCCGAAAAACATGATGCCATTTTAACAAACCTTATATATAAAGGAAGGAGCTATTGGCCACAAAAATCAGATTAAAACGGATGGGCAGTAAGAAACGCCCGTATTACCGCATTGTCGCGATTGATTCGCGCCGCGCGGTCAACGGTCCGATTCTGGAAAATATCGGCCATTACGCCGCTATTGAAAAACCGGCCCGGGTGACAGTCGATGAGGAAAAAGCGTACAAATGGCTCGATGAGGGCGCGGTTGTATCCGATACCGTCGCTTCGCTTTTTACCCAAATCGGTCTGACAAAGAAGTATCTGGCCAAAAAAGCCGGACAGGATATTTCCGAGATGACTATCAATGATACCATAACGGAACGACCCAAAAAGAGGAAATCGAAGAAAAAAGTGGAATAACCTCACATATTGTCACAAACTAATGCGTAGTAGTGTTATCACTGACTTCTGACTTACAAAGGAGTATCGAATGAAAGAGTTTATTGAGACGATCGTTAAGGCGTTGGTTGATCAACCCGATCAGGTTCAATTAAATGAAGTTCAAGGCGAACGAACTACCGTTTACGAATTGCACGTCGGTGACGGCGACCTTGGTAAGGTAATCGGAAAACACGGCCAGACGGCCAAATCTATCCGTACTCTGATTGCCGCGATTTCCGCCAAAAAAGGCAAACGCGCGGTTCTCGAGATTTTGGAATAAGTGATCAATCGACCGGAATATATTGTTATCGGTCGGTTTGGCCGGCCGAAGGGATTATCCGGAGAGATTTATATAATCCCTGAAACCGATTTTCCTCGGCGTTTTCTGGAATTGAAAGAAATTTTCGTGGCCGACGGCGAAAATCGACGGCCATTAAAAATTGAATCGGTCAGAATCGTCGGTGACCGGCCGATTGTTGGGATCGCTGGAATAACAAGCCGCGAATCGGCCGCGGCGATGACCAATAAAACGGTTGAAATTCCGGGCGAGCAGGCGGCGGAGTTACCCGAGGACAGTTATTATCAGTTCGATATTATCGACTCGGAAGTAAGGGGAACTGATGGAACAAATTACGGGGTTATTGAGGAGGTTTTGTTTTATCCGGCCAACGATATTTACCGGATAAAATCGAAGGAATACGGCGAAGTGTTGTTCCCGGTGGTGGACAGGTTCATTATTGGGATTGACATTGAGAAAAAAAAGATTATAATTGACCCCCCGGCTGGGTTATTTGAAGGCCGGGGAAGTCAAACCGAAGCAGAATAAAAAAATGCTGAGGATAGATTTAATTACTCTTTTTCCCGAGGCATTGGTGAAACCTTTGGAATCATCGCTGCTGGGACGGGGAAAAGCAGACAAGCTCTTTGACATCAATATTATTCATCTGCGGGATTTTGCAACGGATAAACACAGCACCGTCGATGACACTCCCTTTGGCGGCGGAGGCGGGATGGTTCTCAAACCCGAACCGCTGGCGGCGGCTATGGATAGTCTCGGAATCGATTACGATAATTTTGACCGGGATAAGATAAAAATTATCTTAACGGCCGCGTCCGGGAAAAAATTCAGCCAGGAAACGGCGATGAAATTGTCGCTCCTGGAAAGACTGGTTATAATCTGCGGACATTATAAAGGAATCGACGAAAGAATTTTGCGGCTTTACCCGATAGATGAAATATCAATCGGCGATTATGTCCTGACCGGCGGCGAACCGGCGGCATGGGTGATTATTGACGCGGCTGTCAGATTGATCCCCGGGGTAGTGGGAAATATCGAATCAGCCATAAGCGATTCATTTACCAATGATCAGCTTCTGGGCGCTCCGGTGTACACCCGCCCGGCCGAGTTCAGGGGACTTACAATTCCCGAGGAATTAATGTCGGGCCATCATGCCGAGATTGAAATGTACCGACGGCGGCAGTCACTTAAGAAAACGATGGCCAACCGTCCCGAGTTGATTGACAAAGCCGATTTGAGCAAAGAAGATAAAGAGTTTTTGAAGAAAATAAATAATGAGTTTATAGAAGGGAGTGGTTCTGATGAAAAGAATCGCCCAGATTGAAAATCAGTATATTAAGGATATACCGAAATTCTGCTCCGGCGATACCGTCGCCGTTTATTATAAGATTAAGGAAGGCGATAAAGAGCGAATTCAGGTTTTCAAGGGTACGGTAATCAGCCTCCGCGGATCGGGAACCGGAAAAACTTTCACAGTCCGCAAGATTTCATCCGGCGTTGGCGTCGAGCGTGTCTTTCCTCTGTTCTCGCCGAATATTGACAGGATCGAGCGCGTTACGATGGGACGAGTCCGCAGGTCTAAGCTTTATTACCTGAGAGGATTGACCGGCAAATCGGCGCGCATCAAAGAAAAGCTCGGCGAAAAGACCGAAAAGAAAAACAATAAGGACAAGGCCGTTGCCAAACCGGTAGTGGAAAAAGCTCCGGAACCGGCCAAAGCCGCTGAACCGGAAGTTGTTAAAACTCCTGCGACCGGAGAAAAAACTGAAAAATAAGCGCTTTGTTTGACTGATTCAGACCAAAGCTGCCGGAAAAACCCCGCAAAAGCGGGGTTTTTTTTTATTGCGAATAAGTATCACACACTTCTATTTTCATATAAAGGAGCATTATAGTCAATTTTTTAAGCATCAAGCTGAGGAGGAGTTATGTCAAAAGTAATGATTATGCTGGGCGTGGTATTTTTCATCATGACCGGTTTATCATTTGGAGAGACGCCGCTTGAAAAGGGCAATGCCATTTTAGGCGGACAATTTTATGTATTTTCTCAATCCGGCGACCTATATGAGGATGACGGAGACGGGATGACCACAATTATATTAAATCCATCTTTAGGGTTTTTTGTATCTGACGGATTTATGATGGGGGCTAATTTTGATTTAGTATCTCTGTCTCAAAGTGGAGACACATACACCGAGTTTCGAATTGGACCTAAAATCGGATATTACCTGAATACTAACCAGGAACGAGTGGATGTTAAAGGCGCAGTCTATCCATACATTTCCGGTTTTTTCAATTTTGGTCAAATTGATTTCGGCGGAAATGGTAATATCAATATCACGGAATTTGGTGCACAGGTTGGAATGATATTAATGATATCAGACGCTGTCGGGGCTGATCTGGGATTTAGGGTGTCGTCGGATAAATGGAGCTGGGATGAATATTCGGATTCCGGCACCACAATTATATTCGGCGTCGGCATTACATCATTTTTGTATTAGGCATGAATTGATTTCACCAGGTCACATTGGGTTTTGCCCGATGTGACCCGACATTAAAATTCACTAAATTCATCACCACCCAAAAATGAACTCCAAAACCGGGAATATTTTTTGCAACACCGGGCGGATTCTATCCCAACATAGAATCGAGTAAATAATTCCCCCGGCTATTCCAAAAACAGCCAGTTTGGAAATTATTGCCAAAATGGTCAGGGTCAGGCTGGAGTAAGGTTTGCACGGTTTGGTATTTACAAATGAACCATACGCTGATGCGAGGATATAACCCAGTGAACGAGAATCTGTCCAGTACAAGACATGTGCCCATAAGGGACATTTTAAGATTTTGATATGCAGATTAACAGGCGGTTGATATATGAATGGATCATCTTCGTCTTTTGCATTCGAATCCTTTTTTGATTTGGGCTTCCTGCGCTTGAATAATAAATCGCTGTTTAATGCTCCCGAAACGGGGTCGAAGACATGATAAAAATTGTACCACCATTCCTCGCCGAGATTTTTATCATAGTCATTAAGGCATATATCTTCATCTTTTTTGAAAGATTGCTCCTTTTCAATCTTCTTTTCGGCAGCCTCTTTTATTGCCTTCTTCTTCATAGTTTCAATATCAAAATAGGCGTCGATTATTTCATTGCGGAAAAGCATTTCCTCTCGCAGCATTCTGGGCCAGCGGCGCAATGACGATTTATAAAATAAGAAAGCGACTTTATCGATGGGGCTTCCCAGAGTAACAAATCTTTTAAGGGAGCGTTTGAAAACCCTGATATTATCCTTTTGCTCTTTACTGAAATTGCCTATTTCGATTTTCTGAGCGCGGTGAAACAAATCCGAGAGAACGTTATAACTTATGACTGTCCCCAGACTGTGGGCGACCCAGATTATTCTCTTGAATTCTATTGGTTGATCTAATACATACTTGCGGTGTTTGCCATGAAGCGTTCGAAAATCCCAGTCAAGCCCGATAAGCTGCAGGAATGTTTTTCCGACATTGTAATCAATATTTTTAACAATCGTCCGTTCGACTATCCCCCGCGGCTTAAGATAGAGCCTGACATCGGTAAGATAGTCCGATATAATTTTGGGGTGGCGAATCAGGGAAATCGTCAGGATGACAAATGAAATAAGTTGAAACGGAAAATATGTCAGCCAGGCGAAAAACCCGACCTTACATATTACCGAAGGATTAAGAAGTCTTAGTTGCTGTCCGAGAAACCAGAAATATGTTCTAAAAGCAGAGGATAAGCGTTTGGTCCAAAGCTTGATAAAAAATTTCTTCTCATTATCGCTGAATTTCTTGACATCGTCCGGGAACGTTTCTTCAACATTGGCATAGTTGGCCCAGTACGCCTCTTTAATATAAGGCGGCGGCAGATTGCGAGTATTTGGAACTCCTTTGATATTATTTTTCTTTTGCCAATTGGAAATTTTCGCAAAAGCGTCTTCGAATCCTGAACGAAGCTGGGCCGCCGTTTCAGTCCGGGTTTGAGTCCCGATGCCGTGTACGAGAAAAATCGCGCATTTTCGCCCGGGATGTTCAATCTCTTTTCCTTCAACTTTCAGTTTTTCGGGAATTTTTCCGTAGTGCCAGCCATAATCTTCATCGTAAGCCCGGCGGCGACCGGTAAATCTTGATTTTATACCCATCATACTCCCCCGATACAGATTTATATATTTGAGCGCATTAATAAAGAGTGATTCTTATAAAAGCGTGTTAGAATATAAATAAAATATTTATGTTAAAGTCAAGAAATAAAACCTATCGCTTAAACAATAGGTTTTTTTGGAGTTTTATTAATCGAAATCCTATTTAGTCGCGCAACTCCGCCCGACCGGAGGCAGAAAAAATTGAAATTTCCAGGCTATCGGTTTCCCTGGTGAAAGATTTACGAATATACTGATCACCCCAACGGCGGAATTTTTCTTCATCATCGTAATCAAACGGCGATTTGATGCGTCCATCGCGATACTTGACAACGAATTCAAAATACCCCTTAACCGGATTCCCGTCATAATCCAGAACGGCATCACCGGAGGCCGACCTGATAATAAAGTCATGGGTCAGACTTTCGGTGAGCCTGACGAGAACATCGCCGGACGCCGATGATAATTCGCAATCGTCTTCGAATTTTGTTTCCATCGCGTCAACATTTCCCGACGCCGTCGATAGATTAAATTCTCCACGCGATCCTTCTAATAATATATTACCAGAGGCTGTACTACCTTCAAATCTCCCCCCGCAATCAAGAATATCAATATCTCCCGAAGCTGTGGAAATAATCACATCCAGATCCAATCCCTCCGCCGAAAAATTACCCGATGCGGACGAGAATCTTATGTCGGTGCCGTCGGGGACCGAGAGATACCATTTTGAGCTTCCCGACGATGACCCATAAAATTCCTCATCCAGTCTCAAAGAGTTGTCTCTCTCCTTGAATTCTGGCTCAAAGACGTCCTCGGGATAAATGGAATATTCCAGGCGAACGATAATTTTATCGGCATCCCCTTTTTCAACGATACAATCGCCGCTGACAGTTTTTATCCTGATTGATTCTTTGGCATCGTAAGTCTTTATGATTTCCTTTTTGGGTTTGGCAAAAGCACCCGAGAAGAGCGTCAAAGACGCCAAACCAATTACTAATACCATTTTGCGATTGAGATTCATATATGCCTCACTTGCCGACAATAGATTTAATTATTCCTGCCTATTTACTATACCCCTCAAAAAATCCGCATATAAATATTTCTACGATATCTGCAGGCCAATGTTTCACGGTGAGAATTGAATACAAATGAATAATTCCTGGTTCAGAGATGAGGTTTAACTCAGTTTTTCGATATAGCGATATATAATCTCATTGAGGTCATCAACTTCATGGGACAGGTTGACGTCCAGATCCATTTCCAATTCATCGGTTATATTTTTAACGCAGGCGGCCGTCGCGGCAGGTATCCATTTACCGATATCTTTGCCGTTTACTTCCTCATCGGTGAAGAGTTCGCGGCACCATTGATTATAATAGGGGTACAAATCATCAATCGTATTGGTTACCAGGTTCTCATAATCATATTCTCGATTGGTGGCAGCATAGACGGCCGTCAGCCAGTCACGCAGCGGGGTTTTGGAATTTTCCAAAAGCTCCTTCATTTCATCGACGCTGGAGATGATATTTTCCTTGAGGGACAGCACGCACAGGATAGCGACAAAATTCTCCCGTAAGATTGAGCCGATATGGGCTAATTTCAAAAAATAGCCGCGAGTGATTAAATAATTAGTCATTTCCGTGCAGAGTTCTGACGACACGACGACCAATTTTTCGGCCGTTTCCGCTGAATACGTTTGTTCCGGCATGACCATACCTCGTATAGTTGATATGGTTTTCGCGCGATGATGTCTTAACCAAAGAACCAGATTAGAAATCTATTCTTCAGTCCCAGATGTACATCAAGATTTGAACTAATACTATTATATAAAATTATCGTTGGCGGCGCAAGAGGGTGGAGGCAATTTGCTTATTGATTTATATTAAAAATCGTCGTTTCAAAACGTATCACTTGAGAAATATCAATGGAACTAAATCAACTAATAAACGAAAGCATGGGATTTTTTAAATATCGTGGGAGGTAACTTATGGCGACTTTTATTATGGCAATGAATATCAATTCCGACGCCAAAAAAGCACATCCGGATTTATCGCATCAAATCAACGCATCGTTGGATGTATTTTCAAAAAATAATGTGAAAGTTGATAATCTATTCGCGACGCTGGGGCGGTACGATTATATCGCTTTATTCGACGCCGACGACCAGACCACCGCGTTTCGGGTAGCGTCCGAGATAAACAGCCGGGGCATATTGGAAACCGAAACCTGGCCGGTAATTTCTTATGAGGACTTTTCGAGACTGATATAAAATATTAAAAAAGCCGCCCGAAAAATAAGGCGGCTATTGATAATCTCGAAGCAAAATATTCTAAACGTCTAATTCTTCCTGATTCTCATTAGCATTATTATTACCGTTGTTACCGTTGCCGTTTTCGGCCAGTTTCTTTCGGCTGCCGAAGACAACCGCGACGTCGGTCAGTTTATCTTTGCCTTTGAGCGAAATCATTCGCACGCCCTGAGTATTGCGGCCGATAGTATTGACCGATTTGACCGCCATGCGATTGGCGATTCCGCCTTTGGTCATCATGATAAGTTCATCATCATCGAGCACTTCCTTGACCGCAACGACATTGCCGTTGCGCTCGGAACATTTGATATTGATGATGCCCTTCCCGCCGCGGTTGGTTATACGGTAGTCGGCCACGCTGGTCCGCTTGCCGTATCCGTTTTCGGTTACGGCCAGAATGGTCGATTGGCGCTTGATGACAACCATCCCGACAACTTCATCGCCTTTGCCGAGTTTAATAGCCTTGACGCCGGCGGCGGTACGTCCCATCGCCCGGACTTTATCTTCGGGGAATCGTATTGCCTGACCTTTGCGGGTTCCGAGGAGGATATCGTTGGTTCCGTCGCTTAGGGCGCAACGAATCAGCTCATCGCCTTTGCGGAGCGTTATGGCATTAATTCCCGTGACGCGAGGATTGGAATATGAATCCAGCGAAGTCTTTTTGATGACACCATTGCGGGTGGCCATGATAATATATTTATCCGGAGTAAATTCCCGCACACGGGTAAAGGTCGAGATTCTTTCGCCCTGCGATAATTTTAACATATTGACGATCGGCCGGCCTTTGGCGAGGCGCCCTCCCCGTGGTATTTCATGCACTTTAACCCAGTAACATCGCCCGATTGTGCTAAAAAACAGGATATACTGATGCGAGGTGGCGATAAAGACATGCTCGGCGAAATCTTCTTCTTTGGTTTCCATACCGATGACGCCTTTGCCGCCCCGGTTTTGCCTCCGGTACGCTGAGACCGAAAGTGATTTGATATATCCGGTATGAGTGATGGTGATAACCATTTCTTCATCGGCAATCAAATCCTCAATCGTCAAGTCTTCGGTTTCGTCGATAATCTCGGTCAGCCGATCATCGCCGTATTTCTTCTTGAGATCCTTGACTTCGTCCCGGATAATACGCATCCGGCGCGGCTTGGAATCCAAAATCGATTTGTATTCCTCGATCTTTTTTATGGTTTCAAGATACTCTTTTTCAATTTTTTCACGTTCCAGCCCGGTCAGTTTCTGCAACCGCATTTCGAGAATGGCATTGGCCTGAATCTCGGATAATTTGAATTTCTTTATCAAGCCTTCCCGGGCATCGGGAACGGACTTTGACTTTTTAATAAGAGCTATTACGGCATCGATATTATCCAGCGCTATTTTGTAACCTTCAAGAATATGAGCCCGGGCTTCAGCTTTGCGCAGATCGTGCCTGGTCCGTCGGACGACAACTTCATGACGATGGTCAATGTATAATTCCAGAAGGTTTTTCAGAGATAGTAACTTCGGGACGCCTTTATCCAGAACCAGATTAATTATCGAGAATGTCGTCTGTAGATTGGTATGGCTGTAAAGCTGATTGAGTACGATTTCAGGCTGGGCGTCGCGCTTGAGTTCGACAACGATTCTTAAACCGTCACGATCCGATTCATCACGCAGGTCGGATATGCCGATCAGCTTTTTGTCGCGCACCAGATCGGCAATGCGCATCAAAAGGCTGGATTTATTAACCTGAAACGGAATTTCTGTGATGACAATATGCTCTTTGCCATTTTTTTGTTTTTCGGTGACGGCTCGGGCCCGCAGAGTAATTCTTCCACGGCCTGTTCTATACGCCTCTTTGATGCCTTCGCGGCCGTATATAATTCCGCTGGTGGGAAAATCCGGCCCGGGGACTATTTCCATAAGTGATTCGTTATCAACTTCGGGATCTTCGATTATGGCATTTATGGCGGCGCATATCTCAGTCAGGTTATGCGGCGCGATGCTTGTCGCCATACCGACCGCGATGCCGGTTGTCCCGTTGCATATCAGATCAGGAAATCGTCCCGGTAAAACCGTCGGCTCTTTCAGAGTCCCGTCGTAGTTGGGTATGAAATCAACGGTTTCTTTTTCGATATCGACCATCATCTCCATCGCTATCGGGGTCAACCGGGCTTCGGTATATCGCATAGCCGCGGCGCCGTCGCCGTCAATGGAACCGAAATTACCCTGTCCATCCACCAGGGGATAGCGCATATTGAAATCCTGAGCCATACGAACCAGCGTCGGATAAACAACCTGCTCGCCGTGCGGGTGATAATTACCGGAGGTATCACCGGCGATTTTAGCGCATTTTCGATGAGGCCGTCCGGGAGAAAGATTTAATTCATGCATGGCCACGAGGATGCGACGGTTGGATGGTTTAAGACCATCGCGGACATCCGGCAGGGCTCGATTGGTAATAACCGACATGGAATAATCTAAGTATGAATTTTTCATTTCCTCTTCGAGAAAAATCGGGATAATTTTCTGATGCTGTAAGTCCATATTGCTACTTATCTCTCTTTATTAAAACAAGTTACGCCAATTAAGGCAGGCTATAACAGATTCTTATAATACGGGTTTTCAACGCAAAAGGCAATCACAGAATGGAGGATTTATATATTTTTTATTACTCGTATGTCCTTATTGTCAAGGGGATTAGCTGTATTTTTTAATAAAGATTTGAGTTTTATTGTTGGTTTTCGGTATATTGATTAAAATGGAGGAAATATGTCCGGAGTAACACCCGCCGTGACCGGCGGCGTGATCGCTGCCGTCGCCGCAGCTAAACGAGCTGAGATGCTCCGCAAGGAGGAAGAAATAATGACCAATTATAATTCGGATGATCTGAAGGATTGGGAATTCAAAATCGTTAGAGCAAATACGGAGTATTTCAGAAAACCTGATAACCTGAGAAAAGTAATTGAGGAAGAAGCTAAGTCAGGTTGGGAACTTGTTGAAAAATTCGATAATAACAGGGTTCGGTTTAAGAGACGAATTGATGAACGAAAGAACGATCAGTTCCGCGAAACCGATCCATATCGTACGAATGTCGGTGTTGGTGCCGGAGCATTAGTCGTGAGTATTCTGGGTATTGTATTTCTTGCAATAGGAATACTTTTTCTTATTATCTTTTCAGCCAAAGGCGAAATTGATATTGGTATGCCGATAGTTATCATTGCCACAGTTGCCCTGATCGCTATCGCTTTAATCATCGTGGCCGTGAATCGGAAGAAGTAACAAGTTCGGTTAATATTTTTAAGAATCATTCGATGGAATTATTTAAAACACTTAGATTTATTCCACGTCCTAATTATCGAATAATCACTTGGGAGGCACTATTATGAAGTCGAAACGGATTTTTACCTTTATTATATTTGTTTCTATTCTGATTACAATTACCGGCTGCCAGGGTCAGCGATATTCCGATGTAACCGTGACATACATCGCCAGCGACGGCTATCTCATACAATCAGCGGATAAGAAAGTATTGATTGACGCCATTTTTAATATTGAAGGCGACGAACAATATTATTATGGGCCGTCTGATAGCACCTTAGAAAAAATGGAGCAGGCGTTACCGCCCTTCGATGATATTGATATTGTTTTCGTTACCCACAGGCACTTCGATCATTTTGATCCGGTTTCTGCCGCGAGACATCTGGAATCTAATAGGGATGCCATTCTGGTGGGCCCGTCCCAGGTTTTCGAGATGCTCCGGGATTCATGTTCAAATTTCGAATTAATAAGCGAGCGGGTAATAGCACTTGCGCCCGAAAAAGATTTATGGGTTGAAATCGTCATCTCTGATATTTCAATCCGCGCGCTTGGTCTGGCTCATGGTTCATACATGATAACCGATGAAGAAACCGGGGAACAGTACGATAAGCATGCACATACTCAAAACCTGGGATACCTCTTCACTATCAACGGCAATAATATTATGCATATCGGTGACGCGCGGCTGAAAAATCACGAAAGCTGTTTTCAGAAACTGCGTGATGAAGGCGTTAAAACCGATATTCTATTCATCGGATTTTACGATATCAGTGCTGAATCCCAGAACGTCTTTTTTAATATTATCGAACCTGAGGAAATTGTATTTATGCATTTTACTCCCGACGCCAAAGTACAGGAGCAATATATTAACATCTTTAAGGAGCACATGCCGGACGCCCATATTCTTCTTGAGCCGTTTGACTCATTCCAATATAAAAGACAAGAATAAACGATCATAAATTCTTTAAGACAATGTCTTCAGTCCTGTAATCTTCTTCAGAGGGACCGGTGTTTTCCGGCGGGTCTGTTTTTTCCCATTTTATCGTTCGCATGAGAGCCTTTTACCGGGCAATGTTGAGTATCCTGACCCTAACCGCGAATTTGAAATATGCCTGGTAGATGCAATAATTAATTCCTAATTGCCAAAAAAAATCCGGATTGGCCTAAAATCAGTTTATCAAAATGGGTTTGTTTCCTCAAATTAACGTTTTGGGGCATATCAAATCGATGTTGATTACGGGCTATGACATCAATCTCCTGCAGGGGCGGCTCGCGAGCCGCCCGGTTGCCTCCGGAGGGTGGAGGCAAAAGCAAAATTCCTTGCTTTTTGGTATGAATTAAGTATATATTATTTCTTGGTAGTTATATTGCAGGGCATATATTCAAAGGTCAAAAGGAGAATCTGATTGTCTACGCCCAAGCAGGATTTGAATCCCAATACAATTGTCGATCATATTATAAGCGATGATTTGGCAAAATATTTGTCCGATTCCGATACGGCCGCGCAAATTATCGACTGGATTCATAAAGAAACCTCCTTCCCCAAAATATATATCAGCATAGTATTCAGACTTCTTGCCAAGCTGGTGGTTCTCAGCGCGGGCGTAGCCGGAAAATGGCTGTCGAAAAATGCCACCGAACGATTAAGTAAAATTGTTCAAAAGGTGCCCTACTATAATGAGATCGCCGGGCAGGTAATGAAATTAAAATCCACACTGGATAATAAAAACCAGGACCGCCAATTACTGGAAAAGATATTATCAGGAGAGCGTCCGGTGCGAGACGCGGAATTCGGCGATGCTCTGTCCGCCGAATTGAGAACTACACTCAAGACACTATCCGATACTGACGAAATAAAAACCGACCTGAAAAATCTGATTGCTGATTTGGAATCGGTTATACGTCCTCAACCTTCCCTGGAACTGAAACTGTTATCCGTGGCGCCTGCATCCCGGCTCAATTTCAGAGCCCGCCGCGTACCTTTTATTGGCAGGGAGTATGAAAAAAATCGTTTGCAGGATTTTCTTAACGCTCCAAAAGCATTTTCGTGGTGGATTGCAATCGGATCCGGCGGAATGGGTAAAAGCCGCCTGGCGCTGGAGTTTTGTTTAAGAAATGGCCAACCGTGGCGGGTTGGCTTTCTTCCGGAATCTAACAAATTCGCCGACTGGGTGGATTGGGAACCGGACGGGCCCACGCTTATCATAATCGACTATGCCGCCAAACGAACTTCCGATGTTCGTTCCGCTATCCTGTCTTTGGCGCAGCGAAATAAACCTTTTCCATGCCCTGTCAGATTTTTGATACTGGAGAGAGACGCCGAGGGTCAATGGTACGATAAATTCCTGGGAAGCGGCAGTTCAAAGTACATAATTGAAGAGATCCGTTTTGACGAACCGCTCAATTTGCCTTCTTTTTCGGAAGATGACGTTTGGGGCCTGGCGTCTTTTGTAATCAAGGGCCATAATAAGACCCTACCGAATAAATCCGAATTTTTACAATCACTGAGGAAAATAGATCCCGAATGCCGTCCGTTGTACGGAACTCTCGCGGCTGAAGCGGTCGTGCATAATCAGGATATTTACGCATGGGATAAAACCCGTCTGCTGGACGATGTGCTGGAGCGGGAAGAAAATGAGTTCTGGCTATTGGGCGACGAAGGCCAAACCTATAAGAATCTGCTGGCATTGGCGACTATGACCGGGCATCTTCCAATTGCATATCTTAAAAATAACGACAGTGATTTATCACTTCCATCTCCCGCGAATTTTAATACTGAGAAATTTGAAAAAATGTCGGGCAGTCGGATAAGCGACACTCTGCCGCCGCTGGAACCCGATATCATCGGCGAGTATTTTGTTCTTAAGCACCTGGACAGCGGTCATCCGGAACTTAATAATATTGCCGAAAAAATGCGGCGGATTGCATGGAAAATCTCCCCGTCCGGTTTTGCGGACTTTTTAAACCGATGTATCAGAGATTTTCATGATCATAAGATTCTTGCCCATATCCTGAAATGTGCGGACCGCTCCGAAGAGGAGACAACTCTCTGGTCAATTTTGGCAATCAATATTCTATATTACGGCGGCGCAAAATTCTCACTGGAACAATCACGATCCTACTACGAGGATTTAAAAACTCTCGCGACCCGGTATAAAGATTCCTCCTTGATTCGTAAATCACGGGCAAAAGGCACCGTCAATTTGATTACCATTTGCGCCAATAAGGATGAGCTTCCGCAGGCGCGGGAATTATATGATGAGCTGGCGGCCCTCGCCGGTAAATACCCCGATGAGCCGGAAATAAGGCTGGCACGGGCACAAGGCACTGTCAATTTGATTGCAGCTTACGCCAATAAGGGTGAGATTGCGCAGGCGGCACAGTTGTATAATGAGCTGGCAACGCTGGCAGGTAAGTACTCTGATGAGCCGGAAATAAGACTGGAACAGGCAAAAGGCGCCTTCAATTTGATTAATGATTACGCCAATAAGGGTAAGCTTCCGCAGGCGCGGGAATTATATGATGAGCTGGCGGCGCTGGCAGGTAGTTACCCCGATGAACAGGAAATAAGACTGATACATGCAAAAGGCGCCTACAATTTGATTTTAGCTTACGGCAATAAGGATGAGTTGTCGCAGGCGCGGAAATTATATGATGAGCTGGCGGCCCTGGCCGGTAAATACCCCGATGAACCGGAAATAAGACCGGCACGGGCAAAAGGCGCCGTCAATTTGATTTCAGCTTACGGCAATAAGGGAGAGGTTGCTCAGGCGCGGAAATTATATGATGAGCTGGCGGCGCTGGCCGGTAAGTGCCCCGATGAACAGGAAATAAGACTGGCACGGGCACAAGGCGCCGCCAATTTGATATTGGCTTACGGTAATAAGGGAGAGGTTGAGCAGGCGCGGGAATTATATGATGAGCTGGCGGCGCTGGCCGGTAAATATCCCGATGAACAGGAAATAAGACTGACACATGCACGAGGCGCCTACAATTTGACAATTTATTACTATAAAAAGGAAAAGTTTGCCAAGGCTCAGGAAATATATGACGATCTTTCGGCTCTGTCCGACAAATACGATGGTCCGGAAATAAGACTGGCACAGGCAAAATGCGCCTACAATTTGATTTTCGCTTACGCCAATATGGGTGAGGTTGCGAAGACGCGGAAATTATATGATGAGCTGGGGGCGCTGGCCGGTAATTACCCCGATGAGCCGGAAATAAGACTGAGACAGGCGCAAGGCGCCTACAATTTGATTTTCGCTTACGCCAATATGGGTGAGGTTGCGAAGGCGCGGAAATTATATGATGAGCTGGGGGCGCTGGCCGATAAGTACTCTGATGAGCCGGAAATAAGACTGGAACAGGCAAAAGGCGCCTACAATTTGATTACTATTTACGGTAATAAGGGAGAGCTTGAGCAGGTGCAACAATTGTATGAAGAGCTGAATGAATTGGCCAATAAATACCCTGATGAACAGGAAATTAGAAAATTATTGGCATTATTCGATGTGAATAATAATGAAGACGAGGCAACTGATAAAAAATAGCGAAGCTTGAACTGCGTAGAAATCTACCTCACCCCTATCTCCCCAAGCGCTTTTTTCATGTATTTCAATCTGTCTTTGGCGTTGATGCTTGACAAATCAACGGTGATGTTGAAATTACCGGTCAGGGAAAATTCGACCGGGGCGTCAATGGCTTTGCGGATTTGCTCAATAAACGGCCGGGTGACTTCAAGCGAAGGTGGAAATTCGATTTTTATTCTCAAGTTATTGACGATGACGCGCTCAACGCCGCATATCGCCGCCATTAACCGAAGCGCCGTAGCATCAAAAAATTCTTCGGCCTTGGCGGGCATCTTCCCGAAGCGGTCTTCGACCTCTTCCCTGATTTTTTCAATCTGGTCGAGCTTGACGCAGTCGGCCAGCCGCCGGTAGATATCGACTTTCTGCTGTTTGATATTGACGTAATCATCGGACAGATATAAATCGAGTTTGCCTTCCAGTTTGGTGTCCGGCAGGCGTTCGATTTTTTCGCCCTTGAGTTCGGCAACGGCTTCTTCAAGAAGTTTGGTATATAAATCGAATCCAATATCCTCGATAAAACCCGATTGTTTTTTGCCCAGGATCTGCCCGGCGCCTCGGATTTCCAGATCGCGCATCGCCAAGGCGAAACCCGAGCCGAGATCGGAATGGGCTTCAATCGCCCGCATCCGCTTGCGGGCATCGTTGGACATCAGGCGATACGGCGGGGTCACCAGATAGGCGTAAGCTCGCCGGGGCGAACGCCCGACTCGTCCCCGGAGTTGATAAAGCTGTGCCAGACCAAAACGGTCGGCGCGGTTGATTATAATAGTATTGACCCGGGGGATATCGAGACCCGATTCAATAATCGAGGTGCACAGCAGTACCTGAAACCGCCCGGCCAGATAAGCGAGCATGACGCCTTCCAGTTCCCTCTCATGCATCTGTCCGTGCGCGATGGCGATTTCGACCTGCGGCAGGAATTTTTTGAGATAGCGATACATCGCCTCAATCGTCTGCACGCGGTTATGCACAAAATAAACCTGGCCATCGCGGTCGATTTCACGCAGGATCGCCTCGGCCATAAGCTGAGGATTGAATTCAATAATTTCGGTCTGAATCGGAAGGCGGTCGCGCGGCGAAGTATTGATAAGCGACATATCGCGCGCGCCCATCATCGAAAGCTGGAGAGTGCGCGGAATCGGCGTCGCCGTCAGCGTAATGGTATCGACATTTTGTTTGAGTTTGCGTAGTTTTTCCTTATGCGCCACGCCAAACCGCTGCTCCTCGTCAACGATCAGAAGACACAGGTCGGCAAAAAAGATATCTTTGGAAAGCAGGCGATGCGTCCCGATGACGATATCGACCTTACCCCCGGCGATATCTTCTATAATCGCTTTCTGCTCTTTTCGGGTTTTGAATCGTGATAGCACTTCAATCCGCATCGGGAATTCTTTAAGCCGTTTTGAAAAAGTACTGAAATGTTGCTGCGCCAGAATCGTCGTGGGTACGAGTACCGCTACCTGCTTACCGTTTTCAACCGCTTTGAAGGCGGCCCGCACGGCGACTTCGGTTTTGCCGTATCCGACATCCCCGCACACGAGACGGTCGGCCGGATTATCGGTCTGCATATCGCGCTTGACGTCGTTGATGGCTTTCATCTGGTCGGGAGTTTCTTCGTAGGCAAACGAAGCCTCGAGTTGTTTTTGCCAGACGGTATCCTCATCGAATTTGAATCCCGGTTTCATTTTCCGCTCGGCGTATAATTTCAACAATTCCTCGGCCATGTCCGCCAGCGCTTTTTTGGTTCGCTTCTTTACTTTTTCCCAGGCTGGCGAACCGAGGCTGGTCAGTTTTGGTTTGGCGTCTTTGCCGGCATATTTGGAAACCCGGTTGAATTCTTCAATCGGGACGTACAGTTTGTCGCCGTCTTTGTAAATCAAAAGGAGGCAATCGCGGGTGCGGCTGTCCACGGTGATTGATTCCAGTTTGGAAAAGCGCGCCAGGCCATAATCGGCGTGCACGACGATATCTCCCTGGTTCAGATTTGAATACGACGTCAGGGCGACGCCTTCTTTGTAACGGCGGCGTTTGATGCGGCGGAAGCGGCGAGAGAATATCTGATGGTCGGTTAGAAGAGCGAATTTTAGTTCATCCGAGACGAACCCGGCATGGATGTGAAAGACTTCAACAGGGACATTGATTTTTCTCTCGCCCAAAATTTCGGCCAACCGTTCGGCCTGGCCCTTATTGTCGCAGGTGATGACGGTTTGGTATCCCTGATTTTTGTATTTTTCGATGACTTCGGATAGATAGTCAAGGCGGCTGCCGATAGCCGGATGTTCGGCGCATCCGAAATCGAAGCGGGCATTTTCCCTGGAACGAAAAGGATGGATAATACAGCAAACGTTTTTGGTCAGGCGATGATACTGCGCTTCGGGAGTGTAGTAATAAGTGTCGATTTCGGGAGGTTTAACTAAACGGTTTTTTGCTTTATCATAATGTTCCGATCCGGTTTCGTAGGCGTCTTTCATATCGCCCAGAAGAGCGCTGCCGCCGTCGAGGATTATCAGAGTATCCTCTTTCAGATAATCGAGAACCGAACCGCGAGCGATCCCGAAGGCGGCCGCGAGCCATTCCAGACCGGGCAAGTCCGGCTCGGATAGAAATCGGGCACGGATCAGATCAGCGTCTTTTGCATGCAGTTTTTCAAGGTGATCTTCAATCGTTTCCGCTCTAATGGGAACTTCGCGGCGAGGCAATAAATCAATGGAATCGAATTTTTCTATCGTGCGCTGGTCGCGAACATCGAAATGACGAAGCGACTCTATCTCATCGCCAAAAAACTCAGCTCGAATCGGTAGCTCGTGCGACGGCGAAAAGAAATCGATTAACCCTCCGCGAACGGCAAAATCGCCGACTTCCTCAACGGTATCGACACGGTTGAATCCGAGTGTGATGAGCCGCAACGCCAATTCATTCGGATCGAGTTCGAGGCCGACGCGGAGATGCAGTGATTCGGCTTCAAAAGTTTCTTTGGCTACCGTCGGTTCGATTATCGCCGGAGCGGTCGCGACAATGATTGATTTATGATTATTGTTCAAGGCTGATAAGGCAGATAACCTGCGGCCTGTTATCTCGCCCGATGGCGAACGAAATTCATACGGAGGAATCTGACGACCGGGGAAGAACTCAACGGCATCTTCACCGATAAGATTGATCAAATCGTCATTGAGGTTTTGCGCTTCATCAAAGGTGGAAGTCACATACAGGATATTACCAGATATCTTTTCGTACAGCCCGGCCAAAAGATAGGCCGTTCCGCCGCCGCCCAAACCGGTCAAGTTTATATGATTTTTATCATTTATTGCCGCGTCGTTATTTTGATTTGCAAAAGCATTTTTTATATCATTGGTGAGCAGTGTAAATCTATCGGATTGTGTAAATATCTTTTTGAAAATAAACGGCAGAGTTCTCTTTGTCTTTTTGGTCATTGTTGTTTCCATTATTCCCACTTGTTATATCTGTTCACCACTTTGAAAAAGAACCGCAGCATACACAACCACCTCTATCTCAAAATGAGAGCAGGCGGTCGCCTGTTTAAAAGCACAAAAAGCCCCAACCGAAAAATCGGCGGGGTGTGTCGTTTTTTATTTTGTCGGCGTAATATATGGATTTATGAGATGGTGTAAAGTTATTTTTGTCGAAACGGGGGGGATACGAATTAAAATCGAAAGCTCATGTCATCGTGAGGAGATTCCGTGGAACACGGGAACAGTGTAGCGACAACCCTCGGGTTGTCGCATTGTCGAAACCGCATGGGTTACGATCTACAAATTATCAATCCACCCTCTCCGGATTTATCCATTTGAATCGCGTCAGGCCTTCTTCGCTGCCGAGCCAGAGATAATCGCCGTCGGGAACAATGGCATTGATATGATTGGAAAGCAACCCGTCATCAATATCAAAATGATTATGTTTGGGCGCCTTATCACGAGTCAATAACAACAGGCCGTCTTCAACCGAAATAGCGAAATATTTATCATTGGCGACAGCGGCATAGGCTCCGAGAGCAAAATCGATAAAGGGAAGCTGTTCGGATTTTTCGGTCATCAGATTTATTATCGTGACGCCGGAATTGGATGATATGATAACTTCGTTCTTGTGCGTTGAAATATGCCGAATCTCTCCCCCCAGGTTGCCTTCCGGGTCCTGCAGGCGGCCGACATCGAGAGTCCGAAAATCAATATAAAAAGCGCCGTCGGTCGTACCTATAAAGAGCTTGCGGTCGGCCAACTCCAGATCGGTAATAAAAAGATTACCCAGAATCGATTTGCTGACGGTGACCATCGTGTCGGCCGACGGAGTATAGAACGCCAACCCTCGATAAGTTCCGATCCATACCGAATCGGGCGCGACGGCCAGCGCCGTCACCTCGGTTTGCGGCAGGCCGTTCTGGCGAGTGAGAGTGATATATTGATCGGTATTGCGTTTATGAATCGTCAGGCCGTTGAGACCGGCAAAATAAAGATTATTCCTGTCCCCGGCAATATCGAAAATAATTTCCGAATCAAAACCGTAAATATAGCGCGGTTCCAGCCAGGTAAATTCCTCTTTCGATTTTTCATAAAGCGTCACGCCCAGCCGGGTATGAAATTCATCGGAATATCGATCGCCGCCATTGCCGCCCAGCCAGATGGAATCGCCCTCCATGTAAATGACGTCGGTTCGTTTCTGGAGCAATCCGTACGGCATCAGGTGCGCGGAAAAATCATCATTATCGATCAGCATCGGCCCCATTCCCCACGTCCCGGTGAAAATCGTATTGAAATTGTCATCCAGATAGGCCGTGATTTGATATTCCCGAAAATTATTGTCGGCAATATATCCGTTCGGTGACATTTGAAACCCGAGAGGCATGAAAAAAAGAGGCAGCGGTGGATGGGGCCGGGAATCGACAAATAAATCTTCCGGGAAATCCGATTCGAGATACCAATGTTTGACAATGACATCATAGGTGAAAACGCCATCATTGGTCTGAACCGTCACGACTTCGCCGTCGGGCGTTACCGCCAGGCGATGAATATAAGGATCCGACAGACCGTCTGAGACGGTTATCGGAGGATGCCACCTATGCTCAATACGGCTATAGCGCAGGATGCCTTCGCTGGTTCCGAAATAAACGACATCATGGCCGAGAGCGATGGAAGTAATAAATGAAAAATTTGTCCAGGAGGTCATTTGATCGATAAGTATATCGGCTCTAATTACCGCGGAAAAAATTAAGATTATGAAAACAATTCGAGCTGTGCGACATCGCATTAGCGGGAACCTTTCCAATTATTCAATATATTGGCAACGGCGGAAGCCATGGTAATGTATCCGACTGACAACGCTCTCTCATCGGCGATAAAGGCCGGATGATGCCAGGGTTTATCGGCTCCGATCTTTTTATTTTTCACACCCAGCCAGATCATTGATCCGGGAACTTTTTCCAGATAACAGGCGAAATCTTCGCCCCCCAGAAACTGAGAAATTTCCATAATCCTTCCATTTGGATATACGGTCTTAAATGACCGGGCTATAAAATTATTTACGGTTTTGTCGGACGCAAAAAGAGGATAATCAGCGAGCGGAATAAACTGAGCTTTTGCACCGAATGCGCGTGCGATATTAACGGCCGTACGCTTTATCAGCGACGGAAGCTTCTTGGCATAGGCCGGACTTAATGAACGCGCCGTACCTTTTAGCAAAACCTCCCCGGCAATGCCATTACGTACGGTCCCGCCTTCAATCGTCCCGAATGTCACCGCGACGGGTACGATCGGATCGACCATGCGCGAGACAACCTGTTGTATTCCCGATATAATCTCCGCCGATACGGTTATGGCATCGAGAGATTTATGCGGCAAAGCGGCATGGCCGGTTTTCCCGATGACGCGAATATTAAAATCAAAAGTCGCGGCCATCGTGACACCGTCGCGAAGTCCAATCGAGCCGACCGGTATAGTGGGATCGGTATGGAGAGCGAGGATGACGTCAACTTTCGGATTTTTGAGCACTCCCGCTTTAATCAGCGGCCGGGCTCCGCCGGGAGGAACCTCTTCGGCCGGTTGACAGATGAATTTTATTTTACCGCGGAGATACCTTTTGTGTTTGACAAGCAGCCGCGCGGTTCCAATCAGCGCGGCGGCATGAATATCATGGCCGCAAACATGGCTAAAACCCGCTTTTTTAGAGGCAAAAGGTAAATTTGTTCGCTCCTGGATGGGTAAGGCGTCAATATCGGTTCGTACGGCGACCGTCGGGCCTTTTTGTCCCGTGTCCAGTTCCGCCCACAAACCGGTTGAGGCATAATCATCTTTTATCCTCAATTTTAGTTTCTTAAATTCAGCTTTTAATTTTTTAGTCGTATTAAATTCCTGATGCCCGATTTCCGGATTTTGATGCAGCCACCGTCGCAGCTTTATTATCGAATCGGTTATTTTCAAACCATCCCGTTGAAAATCGGAAAATAGTTTTGGGGGATTTTTCATTCGCCTGCTCCATGATAGAAAATTATAGTTCTCGTTTTCTTTCCCCCACTAACTTATGAGCCGCCCGCAAAGGCTCCGGCATTCGATATCGGCTTATACACCGAGTAACGATTTCCCCGGCCCCGCTCACATCGCAAAGATGCCCGGGCGAAATAAAAATCGGCTTGATGTTTTCGCGGCTACGATAAGCGATTCCAACCCGCGCGTTATCATATAATAAATCCGAATAGTCTCCCTGCTTCATTCCGGGATTTTGAAAATATCCGACCAGTTTTTTTCGGGCGCAGCCGATCGAAGGAATATCTGTAATCAATCCAATATGGCTGGCCAATCCAATTTTCCTGGGATGGGCAATACCGTGTCCCGAAAACAAAATCAAATCAGGGCAGGTTGCCAATTTTTCCAGGGCTTTCAAAATTACAGGACCCTCTCGGAAAACGTGCAACCCGGGAATATAAGGAAATTTCGCCTTGGCCGAGGCGGTTTTTTGTTCAATCACTTCCAGATCAGGATAAGAAAAAACGCACGCTGCGGCAATTAATAAATTGGACTCCTGATCAAAGACGGTATCGACGGCGCCAATTTTTTCGATAACACCATCTAATTTGCGAATTTGAATTTGCCCCCGAAGCTTACTTTGAATTACTAACGCTTCGGGCTGCGCTACATTCCAGGTATGCAGATCCTGAAAAATCATAGCTTTCCCCTTATTTATGAGAACCGCTTTCCCCAAATACCTCTATTGAAAATCAAGGCGGGATAAAAACCGATTAGCGAATATTGAATCCCCCCAAACCAAATTCGCCTTATCGATCTCTATTTGAAATAGCGATTCCCCCGTTAATTACTCTGTCATTTCCCTTTTCCCCATTAATTGTCAATCGTCAAATAAATCGTCAAAATCTTTTTTTCGGGATTCTTTGTTGTTCATCCGATCCAGTCCTTTCGCGCCCACAACGCGAGCTGTGAAATAATCACAAAAGTTGGCTTTGTTCTTAATTTTAACCGGTTCGTCAATTCTCTCCCGGCATCGATGAGCGGAATGAGGATCATAAAAAAGACATCCCCGGCAACATCGCAAATCCGCGAGGCATGAGGGACAACTGTCATTGCGAAAAGGTTTTCCTTTTACCGATGTCATTTTGCCGCACTTCCAACAAGTCAATCCCATATTCGGACTCCCTAATAATATAAAATATGCCATCTCACAATCGATGTCAATCGTTTCTCAACCCATACTCAAAAATATTTTTAACTGTAATATCTAATTTGACAATCACTTTAAAAAAAACGTACCATTGGGCAAGCCCGGGAGAGTTATGAAAATTGATAAATCGATATTCAAGGCTTACGATATTCGGGGCATTGTCCCTGATCAATTAACATCCGATATCGCCTATGCCATTGGAAATTGTTTGGCGGGGTATTTGAAGCCGACATCGATCGCGATTGGGCGAGATGTGCGATTGTCTTCGGATGCGTTATTCCGGGGCTTGACCGACGGTATTCTCGACCGCGGTGTCGATGTCGTGGACCTGGGGATGATTTCCACTGATGCCCTTTATTTCGCGGTAGGGAAATTCGGATTCGACGGCGGAGTTATGATAACCGCCTCGCATAATCCCGCCAATTATAACGGTTTTAAGATGTGCCGTAAAAACGCCGTTCCGCTATCCGGGGCCGACGGCTACGATTATATCGCGGACGCCGTTATAAACGATAAAATTGAAAAAAAGCCGCAACGTGGTTCCATTGCCCGGAAGGATATAATCGAAGCTTTTGCTGAGCATGCTCTTTCGTTTATTGACCCTACCATCATCAAACCCTACAATATAGTCATCGATGCCGGTAATGGAATGGGTGGGATTGCGTTACCGCCGGTTTTTGACCGTTTGCCGTGCAGGATTACGCCATTGTATTATGAACCCGACGGTACCTTTCCCAATCATCCGCCCAATCCCATCGAGGCGGATAACTTAGTTGCTTTGCAGGAAAAAATGGTCGAAGTCAACGCCGATTTGGGCGCGGCCTTTGACGGCGACGCCGATAGGATGTTTCTTCTTAAAAAAGACGGTACCGCTCTTGGAGGCGACATGGTCACGGCCCTGGTGGCCGATAATATTCTTTCGCGCCAGCCGGGTGAAACGATTTTATATAATTTGATCTGTAGCCGCGCCGTACCGGAACTTATCAAACGCAAAGGCGGGGCGCCGATTCGAACGCGCGTCGGGCATGCCATAATCAAACCGCTTATGAAAAAACATAATGCCATTTTCGGCGGAGAACATTCGGGCCATTTTTACTTCAGGGATAACTGGTATGCCGACTCCGGGATTATTGCTCTTCTGGTCTGCCTGGAACTTCTGTCAAAATCGGGTCGGGAGTTGGGCGATATTCTGAATGAAATTGATCCCTACTTCCGATCCGGAGAAATTAATAGCCGGGTTGAATTAGCGCAGGATAAAATAGACCAATTGGCCGATATATTTAAGGATGGCGAAACCGATACTGTTGACGGGTTGACCGTACAATATTCAGACTGGTGGTTTAATTTGCGGCCGTCTAATACCGAACCGCTTTTGCGTCTGAACGTGGAAGCCAACAATGAGCAAATTCTTGACGAACAAGTAGCTCGGTTGCTTGAGATTATTAGAAATTAGTATGAACGATTCTTTGGCGATATTAGTTGTTGACGACGATCCCCTCTTGCTGGATCTGATGGTGGAGACGCTGAATACCATCGGCTATAGAGCTGACGGTGTATTGAGCGGAAAAGAGGCGTTGGAATATCTCGAAGACAATGACGTTCAGCTCCTGATTACCGACATTAAGATGCCGGAGATGGACGGAATTGAGCTTTCTCAACAAATCAAAAATTTATATCCCCGGCTTCCCCTTATTTTTATCAGCGCCGCCTTCACTCCGGCGGTATTGCAGAGAATCGAAGGCGAACCTTTTCTCACCAAACCCTTTCGTATCAGTCAGGTTGAGGCACTGATTAAGAACTCGTTGGAACCTGTTTCGGATACTAAATCGGCTAAACCGGCCGATTCTATTCTTGTCGTGGACGATGACGATGGATTCAGAATCATGCTGATGGAAAATTTAAGAATATCCGGATATAAAGTTTGTGGCGTTTCCGACGCGAGAAAAGCCCTGGAACGGCTCAAGCGGGGCGGCATCAACGCCGTAATTACTGATTTTAAAATGCCGGGAATGGATGGATTATCCCTTTCCCGGTATATTCGCCAGCAGTGGCCTGATTTACCGGTAATCCTCGTGACAGCTTACATCAATATCGATGAAAATCCCGAGGTTCAATTTAATGACGCCGACGGATATTTGATGAAGCCGTTTAAGATTGACAGCATTACCGGACTGTTGGAAATGATAAAACGGGAAAAGACGAAATCCAGATAGCCGGAATTCAATCCACTCTAATAATTCATGATTCTACAGCTCGGGAATTTCCATCCCGAATTTACTCCATTCTTCGCGAGCGGGACCGTAAACTCCAGCAACCGGTAATCCGGCCAGTCGCATCATGATCGTCATCTGGCCCCGATGATGAATTTCATGCTTTATAAGAATCCATAGAGTTATTCCGCGCTGCCATTTTTCGCCGTACATTTCATCTTCGACGAACATATCCTCATCTTTCCACCTTTTTACAGCGTTCAATAGAGACGTGGCATGTTTGCGATACGCCGCGACTATCTCGGACGCCTGTGTGGGGATTGGATCTTTTTCGGTCGGTCCGCCGACATCAATACCGATTTTCTCCATCATTTCCGGGATCGTAGTCACGATATGCCATGCGACACGACCTATATTGCGAATATCATTATGCTCCGGCTGCTTGAGAGATTTATCCGTAAGAATCTCCATAAGCTTTATGGTGGAATTCATCTCCGCTTCCCATGATTGCACAAAATGTCCAACGCTTAAAAACATTTATCCTCCTTTGATGAGGTTCTGTTACTTTTCGGTTATTGATTTTATGCGCCCCAAAATTTCGCTATCCAACTTAATATCTGAAGCCGCTATATTTTCCAGCGCTTGCACCGGTTTTGTCGCCCCAATGATAGCCGACGAAATTTCCGAATGATTTAAGACCCACGCCAAAGCCAGTTGCGAGGGTTTTATCCCCATCTCATCGGATAATTTCGTTAATTCGCGGGCTTTTTCGAGATTAGCATCAGTTAAATCGCTGCTCAACCATTCGCTGGTGGCGCCGCGGCTGTTGTTCGGTATTCCCTCATTATATTTGCCTGTCAATATTCCCTGAGCCAGAGGCGACCAGACGACCAGCCCCAAACCGCTTTCCGCGCAGACCGGTATAATATTATCTTCGATATGACGATCCAGAAGATTATAACGAGGCTGTTCTACCTGAGGACGATAACAATTATATTTATCGGCGATGTTTACAGCCTGTGAAATTTGATCCGCTTCCCAAACCGACGTGCCCCAGTACAATATTTTACCCATCCGTATCAAATCATCCATCGCCCGAACGACTTCCTCCACCCCGGTCTCGGGATCAAAGCGATGACAAAAATATATATCGAGATAATCCGTATCGAGACGAGAAAGGGTTTTATCAATCGACTCAAAAACATGTTTTCGGGATAAACCGCGGTCATTGATATTGTCGCTCATCGGGCAGAATAATTTTGAAGAAATCACCAGATCGGAACGATTATAATTCTTTATAGTTTTCCCGCACACCAATTCGGCTTGTCCGCGCGAATAGATATCGGCCAGATCAATGAAATTGACACCGGCGTCAACGGCCACCCCGACAATTTTATCGGACATTTTGGCATCCACGGTACCGCCAAAGGTCAGCCATCCACCGATTGAAATTTCCGAAACTTTCATTCCCGCCTTGCCCAATCGTCTGTATTTCATTTATAATTCCTTTCGGTGAATGCCCTAAGATATCAATTTATCGATTATCCGCAATCGCTTCCCCGAATATTCTGTTATATTTCGTCGGTTTTACTATATTACGTGTCATGAACCGCAAGGAGCTAACAGGGAGTATCAAAAATAAATCGCTTCAACTCGGTTTTGAGGCGGTCGGCATGGCTCCGGCCGGAGAGATGGTGGATGAAAAAAGGCGGCTTGACAAATGGCTTGAGCAAGGCATGCAGGGAACGATGACTTTTATGGTAAACTCCGCGGAGAAACGATATAACCCTCGCAATATCATGCCGGAAGCCAAATCGATTATAGTCCTGGCGCATAACTACTTTTATCCGATTATATTCAAATCCGGATCATTCAAAATCTCAAAATATGCTCAAGGCAAAGATTATCATGATATTTTGCGTCGCAAAGCCAAATTACTTTTGGAATATATCTCCGAAATATCCCCCGGCGTACGCGGCCGAATATGCGTTGACAGCGCTCCGATATTCGAAAAAGCCTACGCTCAAAAAGCCGGTCTCGGATGGATTGGAAAACACTGCATTCTTATATTGCCGAAAGCGGGCAGCTACTTCTTTCTATGCGAGTTGTTAATTGATATCGAGCTTGAATATGACAAACCCGAAACCGATCATTGCGGCCGCTGCCGGTTATGTCTCGAAACCTGCCCCACCGAAGCTATCGCCGAACCGTACGTTGTCAACGCCTCCAAATGTGTTTCATACTTAACGATTGAGCATAAAGGCGAAATGCCCGAGGACTTAAAAAACAGTTATAATAATTGGATATTCGGATGCGACGATTGCCAGGACGTCTGCCCCTTCAACCGATTTGCCAAATTACCCTCCGACCCTGATTTCCGGCCATTCGATGAAATTATTAACATGACTGATGATGACTGGAAAAATCTAACCGAGGACAAATTTAATCGAATATTCGAGGATTCTCCAATCAGGAGAACCGGCTATGAAAAATTCATGCGAAATATCCGTTATCTATCCGATTAATCTCTAATCTAAATTTATGATCACAAAATAATCTCGGCTTATTCTTTCAATTTGATAATTACGGCAATCTATTGGGGATAAGAGCGCGTCGAGCTGCCGGTAGCTATACATATACAGAGGACATCTCTTCTTATATCTAATGCGCCTCTGCCATGGCCAAAAACCTTCGGCGCGAGGGAAGCTCATTAAAATTTTTCGGCGGGTGATGGAAATAATTTTCGATATAAAATCATTCGGTTTTTCTATATAATCAAAGAATCCCATGGCAACGGCATAATCAAAAGTATGGGAAAAATCATACTCGATAAAATCCCCAACGATAAATTCGCAGTTGTCGCTTACTTTCGCGTGAGCGCCCTTCTGATTGGCCATCTCAATCATTGCCGGAGCAAAATCAATACCCGTAACGCGCATCCCCCGGGAAGCCAGAGCTACGGCATAATGCCCGGGCCCGCACCCGATATCGATGACAGTTCTCCCTTCTCCTCCGGAGCATTCTTCAATAGTTTTTTCAAAGCGGAGGCGCATGCTTTTCCGAAATATCCGATTGATGATTTTTTTCAACAGACCGACATTGCCACCGTATATGGCGTCAAAATCAACGGCATAACTATCAAAAAATTGTGAAGTTTTGTCGGGTGTCATTGAATAAATTCTCTTTTCATAAATTCTTTCATCGTCACCCAGGAATATCGATCTAGTAAACGGCGCACTTTGTTTTCAGTCCCTCTCAGATTAACGTAACTTTTAAACCGGCGAATCATATTCATCGGCAACCTGGGCTGCTCGGGATCTATATCACGCGGATGAATATAAAATATAACCGGACGATTATCTAATAATACTTTTCGCGCCATTATGTTTATTACTCGTTCAGGAAACAATCTCAAATACCCGCCTCCGAAAAAACAAACTCTCATGCCAAGTATATTTGCGACCGATATCGGAAATTCAATTAATTTCCCGGATGGCGTCTTAATGTTGCCGGGCGCTAAACCGGCCGTTTCAATTCCGCCATAACCCCGGCGGGCGGGAAATATCGATGAATCATACTTGTATCCGGCGCGTACCAACGCATCGAAAAACCAGGGACATTTTTCCGTTATTGAGAAACCGGCCGAGCGGTATCCATTAACTTTCTGTCCGGAAATATCCTCAATTATTTTTTTGGATATGATAGCGTCATCGGAAAATTCCTTTTCCGACATTTTATACACAAGTTTATGCCCGTACCCGTGGGAAGCGATTTCATGACCTCGGGATACGCATTCGCTGACGAGATGTGGATACTTTTCGGCGATCCATCCCAGAAAAAAACAGGTCGCTTTGAGATTTTTCTCGGAAAGGATATCGAGAAGTCGATAGTAGTTATTTTCGACTCGCGAGGGTAACTTATCCCACTCCTCCAACGCCGGGGCGGATGGGATACCAAGGATGTGAAACCAATCCTCTACATCTATTGTAAAAATACATTTCATTATCTCGTTTAGACCTTATTGCATGATACATCCCCTGCCACATGCTGTCAAGACGCTCGCGATAATCATAAGCGTCACAATATTTATTATTTGGTTTTGGTTCTAAATTTTCGTATGGTCTTTTAGGTTAACCATAACCGGAGGATTTGCTATGCGACTTTATCTCGTTCAGCATGCTCTGGCCAAACCAAAAGACGAAGACCCCAATCGCTCATTATCTGAACAAGGCCTTGCCGAATTATCAAAAATCATGACATTTTTAGAGACTTATGAGAATTTGAGAATCGGCGCGATTTTTCACAGCGGGAAAACCCGGGCGCTGCAAACGGCAGAAGAATTCCATAAGCAATTACAGCCCCAGCCGAAACTAATTGAAAGCCATGGCCTGGGCCCCATGGATTCTCCCGGAATCTGGAAAGAAAAAGCCAATAATCTCGATAACGAATCAATGATAGTCGGACATCTGCCTCACCTGGGCCGATTGGCTTCACTATTAATATGCGGAGTCCACGACATCCCCATTATTAGATTTTACAATTCCGGAATTGTTTGCCTTAATCGGGATAATGGAAGCAACTGGATTTTCGAATGGGCCGTGATTCCCAATATATTAAAATAGTCTTCATTTCGCGAATCGATGTTTTGTCCGCAGACAAATTCTAACCAGCATCAGCATCACCGGCACTTCGATTAAAACTCCGACAACCGTCGCCAGTGATGCCCCTGATGACAACCCAAACAACATTGTCGCAGTCGCGATGGCTACTTCAAAATGATTGGAGGCGCCAATCATGGCCGTGGGAGCGGCATCTTCATAACTCAATCGCATAATTTTGGAAAGACCGTATCCCAGAGCGAAGATAAATACCGTCTGAATAAATAATGGCACCGCGATCCACAATATAGTCAGCGGTTTGCCCAGGATAATTTCGCCTTTAAATGAGAACAAAAGAATCAGAGTAATCAGAAGCGCGACTATCGTTATGGGCGCCAACACCGGAAGAAATTTTTCCTTGAAATATTGTTCGCCTTTTAATCTTAAAATAACTTTACGCGAGTAGTAACCGGCCACCAGCGGTAAAGCGACATATATTCCGATGGAAAGTAGTAAAGCTTGCCACGGAACCGGGAGCCTTCCGACGCCCAACAAAAATCCCCCTAATGGACCGTATAAAAAAAGCATCGTCAGCGAATTAATAGCCACCATCACCAATGTATGTCCGTCATTACCACGAGCAAGAAATCCCCAAACCAAAACCATGGCGGTACAAGGCGCGATACCAAGAAGAATACATCCGGCCAAATAACTTCTCCATAGGGGCACTTCGAGCATTTTGATACCGTTTACCAAGACCACTTTGCCCTCGCCGTAAACATCTCCCACATCCAAATTCAATCCGAGCGGCATCTTAATATGATCAATCGCATCCGGCCCGATAAACTCAAGAAACAGGTATCCCAAAAAAAAGCTGGAAATAGCCAGCATAGTAAACGGTTTAATTAACCAGTTTATGATGAGTGTCAACGCCACCGGTTTGGCATTTTTGCCCGCCTTGAGGACTTCGGCAAAATCAATTTTGACCATGATGGGATACATCATAAAGAACAAACAGACCGCAATGGGGATTGATACGACCGGTGCGTTATTGACATATATCGCCATACCGTCAAAATACTCGGCTATACCGGGAGCGATTTTCCCCATCAATATTCCCACAGCGATACACAGGAAAACCCACACCGTCAAATATCGCTCAAAAAAATTCAATCCTTGCGAGGTCTTGGTAACGCATGCCTGACTGGCCATGATATCTATTTACCTTTCCGGTTATTCAATGATTGCGGCAGAGACAAAATAATATCTTTAATCTCATCCCGTACCCGTCGGTAATGAGCAAGAGCTTTTTCTGCCGTTTCGGTATAAACCTCAACTAAATCGCTCTTAAGAGCTTTCGTCCATCCTTCGGCCATCTGATTCCGGCACGAATTACTTGTGCACAGGAACAATATTTTGATTTTCTCTGACATTTTATTGCTTATTTAAAAGGATACTCCAATATATTTCGAAAGGATCTATTTCTCTTTTCCTCTGGGACTTTCCCACACCGTATCCGAAATTCCGGCCCGATGATTAACTGTGCGCGCTATGACGAAAAACAAATCCGATAGACGATTTAAGAATTTCAAGACCAATCCTGCCGAATCATCTTCTTTGAATAGGGTCGTAACCCATCGCTCTGCCCGCCGACAAACCGTTCGGGCCAGTTGCAGGTAAACCGCGCCGTTTGTCCCGGCGGGGATGATAAATTGCTTTAATTCCGGCAAATCGGATTCGAGCTCATCGATCCATTTTTCCAAAACCTCGATGTCTTTTTCCTGAACGCGGTCAATCACAGCTTTTTTATCAACCGGGGTCGCGAGGTCGGCCCCGACAATAAAAAGTAAATTCTGGATGCTTAACAATTTTTCGTCAATATCGGAATCGAGCTTTCCGGTACGGGCCAGTCCGATTATAGCGTTACACTCATCGACCGAACCATAGGCATGCAATCGAACGTCGTCTTTGCCGGCCCGCTGACCGCCTAATAAACCGGTCGTTCCTTTGTCTCCGGTTTTAGTATATATCTTCATTTTTTTCATAACTCTTCCCCGGGAAACCTTAGAATATTAAATATTAAAACGTCCGCGCCGCAAGCGCAATTTGAAATTAATTATATTTGCGTTAAGAAAAAAGGCCGATTTCAATAATCGGCCTTTCATATACTCTTATTAAAAGCATCCCGGAGGAGGACCGCCTCTGAAGACATTATTTATTATATACACCGCATCGCCGACATTGACCGTTCCATCGCAATTAGCATCGCCCGATTCCAGAGGTTCCGGGGGCGGACCGCTCC
>JAZGGI010000020.1 GCA_036480375.1 Candidatus Zixiibacteriota bacterium | reverse complement strand
CAAACCCATTTTAGAAGTTGCTCATTGTTCCGTCGGTTCCTTAGCGAAGCGGCGAACCGACGGTAGGTCAACTGCGCGACAGCCAAAAACAGGCCTTTGCCTGAAAAAGGACAAAACGAACCCAATTCGCTGTAATTAACAAACGAGCATCGCATTACACGTAATTTTTGAAAATAAAATGTGGATAACACTGATATTTGGGGATGCAGGTAAGCCACAAAAAACTATAACGACTTCACTGACAAATGTGTAAATTACAAAACAGATCGTTTAGTTCTAATATCAGGGGTTTGTTTATGGCTTACTATATAGTAAAAATTTTGCTAACCACCGCATCAATTATAGCCATCTCGGAGATTGCCAAACGCAGTTCATTCTTTGGAGCATTACTGGCTTCCATTCCACTAATTTCTGTGCTGGCAATGCTCTGGCTATACATAGAGACCAAAGATGTATCAAAAATCAGTTCATTGTCGATGGGTGTTTTCTGGCTTGTCATACCATCATTGACTTTGTTTTTGACATTGCCTGTATTCTTGAAACAAGGCTGGAATTTTTACATCAGCCTTACAATATCAATGGGGCTTACCGTAGCATGCTATTGGCTGATGATCACAATCCTGAGTCATTTTGGTGTTAAGCTGTAATCGATAACGTAAGGTAACCCATCTGAAAGGGGCAAAGTTCCGTGCGGTGGGTTCCCCGCAATCGCGATTTTCGGAAACGCAGGGATTTCGACCTATGGATCATTTGGGAAATAATTACGCGGAAATTGTTATAGATTGCTATCCCTATGTCCAAAAATAACTTGACACAATTTCTATAAGTTGTTATCTTTCTCGTGTGGGGAGGTTCCCTTGCCCCACCTCAATTTATAATAATCCTCACCGCTCACCGGGAAAAGTATGCATTAAAATATAAATAAAAACCTTTAGCAAGGAGTGGTATCATGTGGCATAAAGTAATTTTAGTCATGATTGCGGTTCTATTTTTATTGGCCGCGGGATCGCCGGTCTCGGCTTACGATCCGAGGACAAGAATTCCTCGTACCCAACCTTCAAACGACGAACATCCCTGGGGTGATGAAAACTATACTAATACTCAGCCGATTATGGGAGTCGATCAAGTTTCTGTTATTTCGGAGCGTTATTTCCTGATTACAATATCAGTGCAAAATGCGTGGGATAATGCCATCGACAAAGCCAGGGAAATATTCGGTTTGTATGAATCCCAGCCAAAAGAAACCTCGGTTTCAGAAACTAAATCATTGCGATTTTACAACTCCCGGAAACCAGTGACGATGAGGAAAAGGTAATCATGAGTCAAACTTTAAACAGGAAATCGGATGTCCGATTTGAATTGTTGCGGCAGCTGTCGCAATCGATTCAGCGAGGAGATACTTCCGGTGGTCTGCGTATGGCGAAAAATGCGCACCAGAAGATGACCGCCGAGAAAGATCTTCTGGCCGGACAATTTCGGTGTCTTGAAGCAAAGCTCTGGCTTTTATCCGGTGATTACCATAAGTCCCTCACGTCAGCGCGCGTGTCAGCTTCATATCTGACGCCTTTTGGCGAATCGGAAGAACTGGCCGAAGCGTTTTTAATAGCAGGGAAATCATTAATTAATATCGGTAATTACCGCGAAGCGGAGACAGCATTATTAGACGCCGATTCACTTTACCGCAGGACCGACAATGATGCCGGTCGAATAAACGCGGTCAACCAATTAGCCCGAGTTAGTTTTATCCATGCCGAGTACAAGAGCGCCTTGAAATATTTGCTCGAAGCGATAAAGCTCGCGGAAAAAACGGGCGACCGCAAAAAACTCGCTTTTCTGTGGGGTAACCTCGGACGAGTATATACATTCCTGGGTAACTTCAAAAAAGCCAAAGAGTCTCTCAAAATAGATCTTCAGCTATGTGAAGAATTTGAAAATGAGAGTGAAAAAGCAAAGGCCTTGTTATCCCTCGGCTATATTGAGATGCAGCAGGAGAGATATGAAAAAGCCGAACAGCGTTACGATGAAGCCAACTCAATTCTTAGACGGCTGGACATGAAGCGCGAGCTCATCATCTGCCGGACGTATTATGGTGAGTTGAGGCTGAAGTGCGGAGATTTGTCCACGTCCAGGCGCTTATTAAACGAGGCGGCCGAGGCGGCACGAACGATGGCTCCCGAATCATCGCTCCTGGTAATGCCGCTGCGGCTTCTGGCAGAGCTTGAATTAATCAACCGTAATCTTAGTTCAGCGTCGCGATTGGCCAATAAGGCTTATGATTTGGCTCGCAAAATCAATGAGCCTATCGAAAAAGCCTGCGCACTAAGGCTCATTGCGCAAATAGCCTTCGCCAAAAAACCGGAATGCGGCAATACCATTGAGAAAAGCCGGCAAACATTCTTAAAGGTTCTGGAAATTCTGCATGACTATAATGCCCGGTTTGAGTTGGCGGAAACTCTGGTAATAATGGCTGAATGCGGAACCAGTTCTCAACGCAGGCGGTTAGCCAACCTCTTCCGAGCGGGCGATATTTATAATCGATTGGGAATTGAGTCAAAGCTGGAAAAAACTCAGGCTCTTATCAATCAATCTGAGGTTTCTGCCGCTCCGCAAAAACCGTCAAAACCGAAGTCCGACCCGAAGTTGCCCACGATTATTACTATCAACTCCCGCATGGAAAAAATAATGGAGCAAATAGCCCTGGCAGCCAAATCAAGATTGCCTGTCTTACTAATGGGCGAAACCGGAACCGGCAAGGATTTATTGGCTAAATATTATCACGCTCATTCCGGCCGTACCGGTGATTTTGTAGCGGTAAACTGCGCGGCCTTTCCCGATACGCTTCTGGAGGCCGAACTTTTCGGATACCGCAAAGGAGCCTTTACCGGGGCCGGTGCTGATAAAGAGGGGCTTTTGCATCGGGCCAACGGAGGGACATTCTTCCTCGATGAAATCGGGGAAATGTCGCTCATATCGCAGGCGAAACTATTAACGGTAATTGAAACTTGTCGGGCCCGACGATTGGGCGCAACCGAAGAGGAAAGCCTGGATATCAGGTTTATTGCCGCCACCAACTGTAACCTGACCGAAATTGTAGAAGCCAATACTTTCCGAAGAGATCTTTTTTATCGCTTGAGCGGAATCAGTTTTAAGATTCCGGCGCTTTCGGAAAGACCGGAGGATATTCCGCTACTTTTGAGGTATTTTCTTGAAAATGAAAACGCTCTGGCTGAAGGCCAGACTCTCGATCCGGAATTGATAAATCAGTTTAGTTCGAGATCATGGCCGGGAAACATCAGACAGCTTGAATCGGAAGTCAAAAAGCTGGTGCTGTTTTCAGAAGTCGCTCGGGAGGATTCACTGGGAAATCTGGCAGAAATTCTGGTCCAGAACGACGAAGACAACGAAACGGCGTCCCTGATGAATCAAGTTGAACAGTTCGAGAAGGCGTTGATTATAAAGGCACTGCGTAAATCGGGCGGAAACAAATCGCTCGCCGCACGGACCCTGTCTATTCATGAATCAACGCTTCGGGCGAAAATGAAGAGATACGAACTGAACATGAGCATGATTTCGTAGATTCGTACGAGTAACCACACTTCTTGCTAATAAGGGTAAGTTCTTACTTATTAAGGGCTTATCCTTTTTTTTTATGTCCGGGTCGTAAAAACAGACGAATTTGATATTTTGCCACGTGTTACGACCTATTTTTATAATCGCTTGTTTTTTAATAAGTTGTGGGGTCCAATTGACTTGTATTTTAAAAAGGCACAGGTGTTGCTATAAGTTTAAGTGTCATTTTAAGCTCCTTTTGCGCTGCTTTAATAGTCCTTTTTTCTCGGTTGGCCACCCGTACTTGAGGGGAGTACGGGGGGCCATTTTAATTTGTAAAAATTTATTTTTTTCCGTTTTAATAAAATGATTGTATGAAGTTATAAAGAACTATATTTTAGAGAGACTATGAAGATCAGCCGCGCGTTTTTACTCGTAATATTAATTGCCACCGTTGTTTGTGCCGATCCTGAGACGGATAAACAGGAGTCATTTCATCTGTCACTTTTGGACGGAGAATGGGCTGGGACGGGTGAAGCCGTTATCCCTATGACAAAAATCCCGATTTCACTCGAAGGCGAAGCGATTTTCAAGTATGATTCTTCAAAAGGATATCTGTGGACTTCGATTATCGCCAAAAAATTCTTTTTTTCTTATGCCGATTCGGGGCATTTATATCACGACCCCAAAACCGACTCAATTATCTGGGAAGTGTGGGACGGGTTCGGTAAATACGGAAAATATCACGGTAAATTGAATAACCGCAAGCTCAAAGGAACGCTCGTTAAAAAAACGCGGCGATTTGATATTGAAATCGATTTCGTGACCGACGATAGTCTGACTTTTTATATGACTAGCCAAAAACAGACGGATGAAATCCGACCCCGAGCCAATATCATCCTCTGGCGCGTCAAAAAATAAAATATCCATTTTATTCCCTAACGCTGTTGAGTCCCCCAGCAATTATTTATATATATACGCCCATGGAAGATTATCATAAAAACAGAAGAGAAGATTTGAAAAGCATGCCCAAAGAAAAGCTGATTGGTATGCTCGAAGACGCCGCAAAAAACTGGCTGGCGCATGATGGATTATGGTTTTTGACGGTTGAGGCAGAGCATGGAATGGAAAACGCTATCGCTCACGATACGGCCGCCTGGGAAAAATTCACCGTCATCGAAGCGCGGCGGATTAGGAAACATCAGGGTGTCGAGCCGAATTCCGGTTTGGAAGGACTGAAGAAAGCGTTGAAATATCGCCTCTATGCCCATCTTAATGTTCAGGAAATTGTCGAGGAAACGGAAAACAGTTTTGTATTTCGAATGAACGATTGCAGGGTACAATCGGCTCGAAAAAGGAAGGGACGTCCTGATTTTCCATGCAAGCCGGTTGGATTGATGGAGTACGCCTTATTTGCCTCAACAATCGACTCCCGAATTAAGACGGAATGTGTTTGTTGTCCGCCTGATTCGCACCCCGATGAATACTATTGTTCCTGGAAATTTTCCATTTAAATAGCAAAACGGCCGGTTTGGGGACCCGGCCGTCTGCTCTTGCAGGGGCAATTAAGGCAAGGAGGTTACCATTTGCCGAAACCTTCGGGGGGAAGTATCCGGCAAATCAGAACACATTGTATCAAGAGAGTCATTCCTTGATGTGACACAATTAGTGCTCCATTATCTTTAACAATAATATCCGAGGGTGGTTCCGCCAATTTTTGGTTTTTTAAATTAAAAAGGTAAAATTAGGTCATATTTTTTGAGATTGATTTGAGGGTCAAAAATTATATATTACGGTTACTTTGCTCGGTTATAACTTAGTTTTAACGATAACTTAGAAATTTATCGTAATTAATCGTAGATTAAGAATTGAGGCTCATTTGGATTCGACACGATTGCAGAATATTCAGGGGGAATTGGCCCGTTTGGGCCTGGATGGTTGGCTGATATATGATTTTCACGGTCAAAATGATATCGCCGTTAGTTTTTTGGAGTTAACCGGAATAATTACCCGCCGCTCATTTTATTTTATACCGGCCAGCGGACAACCAATCGCTTTTATTCATAATATTGAGAAAAAACCGTTTGAATCTTTGCCCGGACGCAAATTTTATTACTCATCATATCGCTTGCTTGAAGAAGAACTGGCCCGAGAGCTGAAAGGCAAAAAGCGTCTGGCGATGGAATATTCCGAAAAAGGTCGGTTGCCGTATATCGGAAAAGTTGATGCCGGCACTCTTGAATTGATTCGTTCATTTGGCGTTGAAGTTGTAACTTCGGCCGATTTGGTCGCGAAATTTGACGCCTGTTTGACCCCGAATCAGATTATTATGCAAAAAGAGGCGGCGGAAAATATAAACCGCGTTAAAGATGAGGCCTTTGCGCTTATTAAAGATAGATTAAACAACAGCGAGACTATAACCGAATATGAAGTTATCCGATTTATCATGGATAAATTTTCCCGGGCGGATATGACGACCGATCATCCTCCGATTTGCGCTGTCGGTCCCAACGCCGGAAATCCGCATTACGTCCCGACCGCCGAAAATTGTGCCGAAATTAAAAAAGACAATCTGGTCTTAATCGATTTATGGGCCAAATTACAAAAACCAAAATCGGTTTTCGCGGATATAACCTGGATGGCTTATACCGGCAGCGACCTGCCGGATGAGTACACCAAAAGTTTTTCGCTGATTTGCATGGCTCGCGACGCCGCGATTGATTTTTTGATCACTAACTGGGGGCAGAAAAATATTTTTGGGTATCAGGTCGATGATGTTTGTCGGGGGGTGATCGCGGCTGATGATCAGGGGAATTATTTTACGCATCGTACCGGACATTCGATTGCCGGATCGGTTCACGGTCCGGGGCCGAATATTGATAACCTTGAAACCGAAGACCGCCGTCTTTTGATGCCGGGGCATCTGTTTTCGATTGAGCCTGGTTTGTATTATAAGGATTTTGGCGTTCGGACGGAAATTGACGTATTAATTGATGAGACCGGTCCGGTTATTACCACCCAGCCGGTTCAGGAAGAAATTATCCGTTTGTTCGCCTAATGCGCGACTATTTAGAAAATTTTTATGTATGTAAATTACCGCCTCATACAGGAAGCTGCCGATAAGTATGGTTATCCTCCGGTTATTCACATGGTGGCGCCGGTGGATCATCAGGAATACGAATTCATCCGCTCAACGCAGCATTACGGCCGGGCGCATGATGTTACTATGTTTTTATTCAAGGGATCTGAGTTAATCGTTATCGCCAAACATAATTATCCACCGGGTCTTTATCGCCCGCCATCCGGCGCCTGCCATCCGGGAGAGACATTGGCCGAAGGCGCCATTCGGGAGGCATACGAAGAAACCGGTTGCACCATCGCGCTTGACCGTTACCTGCTCCAGATAAACGTTACTTTTACTGACGGGCGGGGTAAGATTCCCTGGAAATCGCATATCTTCGCCGGGCATTATATGTGCGGTGAGATTCAGCCGGTTGATACTCGTGAAATTCGGGAAGCGGCTCTGGCCCACCTCGATGATTTTGAGCGATATAAAGATATTATCCGCAATAAAACCGCATCAGGGGGTCTCAATTACCGCGCCCGCCTCCATGATGAAGTATTAAGATTGTTGTGAGTGGTAGTTCCATTGTTATTTAAGGCAATTCTTGTATATTCGGAATAGGTCGTATTATTCCGTAGTATCTCTCCACAATCCCGATAATAACTATTCGCAGAAGCTAACAGGTATTTTTTATCTCAGCGATATCAAATCCAATGGGCATAGAGCTGTTTAACGGTCTAAGCGCGCTAATTCAATAATGATTCCTGCAGGAAATGAATAATCGCCGCTATGACTTCGTCGCGATGAGTAATATAAACCGAATGACCGGCTCCATCAATCTCAACAACCTGCCCGCGACTCATGTTGTCCCGGAATAATTGACGCGATAATCCGTCAATTCTCAATCCGGCCTGATGGCGAATTTCCATCTGCTTTTGCACGGCAGTATCCCGTGAATAATAATCGAGAAATAATTCGGTAATGGGGTAGTTGACAGCGTAAATCGCGAGGGCGGGAATGTCAATTCCGGAATAATCGGGATCGGTCAGGCTGTTGAATATCGCCCCGTATATCCATCCCGGAGTTTTACTACCGTCAAACCGACCGCTGGAATCCCATGAATATAGAGCTTCGATTTCAGATAACGGCATAATGACGCCGTTAATCCGGGTATAATAATCTCGATATCCTTCTATGCTGCTCAAATCATCGTCGGAAAGTTCGGGAATAACTGATTCGGGCGTTGGGTAGTTCTGAAGCGAATCCCTGGCCGATTTGCGGGAGTAAGCCGCCTCTATATATATAAGTCCCTGCACTCTCTTCGGGAATTTCCGGGCAAATAAAGTCATTTCGTCGCCGCCCAATGAATGGCCGGCAAGAATTACTTTTTCGATATTCAGACTATCCATAACCACTTTAATGTCGTCAACGAGGGTATTAATATCATAGCCCGAATCGGGTTGTGATGAAGCTCCGAATCCGCGCCGGGTTATGCCTATTAGATGATAGTCATTCGTTAATTCCGGCGCCAACTCATCGAAGACATGGGCGGTATGCCCCAATCCTGCCAGTAATATTATCGGAGTACCGGTACCGCCCCAATCCACGATTTCAAGAGATACGCCCGGCTCGACCGAGACACGATTTGTCATGAGAGACTTTGATTGCCCGCATCCACCGATGAATATTAAGATTAATCCAAGATATGCAACAGCGGCCGCATATCCGAAGTTTTTTAATTCTGAGCGTGTTTTCATAATATTTCCCAAATTTTAGATTATAAATTATCAATACGAAAGTAACACTCGAAAGTCTTTTGTTCAAGAATAAAGAGCAGATAGGCAGGGCACTTTACAACCCAGTCGAAAATCTGTTTTAATAGTTTGTCAGTCAAATCCTCGCGGTTTCTTCAATAGCTATTCGCAGGAGATATTCTCATTTTCTCCTCGTAATTCAATTTTTGCATCAACTCAAATATTCCCGAAATGCATCTGATAATTAAGTGGATCAGAGGTATTCGGGAACGCCAGAACATCCCCGTCATTCCCGAGAGTTTCCTGTTTCACGGGAGGCAGGTCAGGAATCCAGAGAGGTTATCCACATTTTCATTTACTAAAATTCCTTATAATGGCATATGCCTATTATGCTTACAGCGAATTGGGTTCGTTTTGTCCTTTTTGCATTGCGAAGGTTCTCTTCTTCTCCAAATGGGTTTGTTTCCTCAGATTAACGTTTTTGGTCATATCAACTCGGTGGTAAATACGACAGGCACATGCCTGTCTGCAATGGGTTTTCCACTACCAGGTCCCCGCCTGTCTTGAGAGGGGTGACCGCAGGGTGTGTGTGTTACCTTTATTTTATGTACCTGTTCCATGCTACTAAATGCGGATTGTATCGGAAATAACGGGGGATTGGTTGGATAATTGTCAACGCACCATGCGGGAATCCACCCGAAAAAATGCATCGCTTATTTTTCGGATGGGCCACCAGTCTATCCTGCTCCCGGTTATTGTACCACACTTATCTTTAATTCAAGCTAACCTTCAGAAAGACTTTGGAATTTATGAATATTGTTATATCTTAAAAATAGATGTAGTGTTTTTGATCTATATTTCGACAATTCTTAATAATTATGGATTGGGGTATTTATGGATAAATATTTAAGGTCACTAATCTGTGGAATCTTCTTATCAATTCTACCTCAAATTTCAAGTGCCCTTCCGCCCGGTGAATTGAGTAAAATAAATGATCCACATGCTTTGATGATTGTCGATAATGGATCGTATATTCATTCCAATTACATATTGATGTTCGTTACGAATCACGGTAATTTCGGTCGTGATCTTGCCCGAGTGATTGACAGTGATTATGGCACTTTCTACCCGTACAGATCAATAAATGATATTATAAATGCATCACCTCCTAAAAGCCCTCTTTACGGCGCAGGCTTATGGATTGGAGGAAAGGTTAACGGCGAAATACGAATCGCGGCATCTGAATACACAAGTGAATATGTCCCAGGGCCAATGGTTAGCGGCACCTTTCAAACAGATCGGCCGGAATTTCACGTATATAAACTCCACAGTGACAGTCTCATTGATAATCCCAATAACGACTATCTTAATTGGCCCGTTGATCAAGGAGCTCCTGTAAATTCAAACGATGAGCCCATTATTTTGGGAGATCAGCTACTATGGACAATATATAATGATGCGGATCCTTCCCAGCGTGGAGATGTTGATGTCGGTCATACAAAACCTTTAGGAGTAGAAATCCATCAGCAAATCTGGAGTACATTTCAGGAGGGAGAAGATATCAGTATATATAATTTTGAGATATCAGTAATCCAATTGGGAAATACTTCCCTAAATGTAGCCGCGGAAGTTGTCGATCCTTTGGAGCTAACCGGTCACACCTACAAAGTAGTTACTGATAGTCACCCTGATTTTATCAATGTTTGGCATCTTATAAATTCAACCACAGGAGAAACACTCCTGGAAAATCAAACGAATTTTTTGGGGGAATTCAGTCCGGTCATCGATGGATTTCACGTTAAGGTTGAAGGTTTAGGCGCAAGTTTTACCAGTTTTATGGTTGTAGCTAATGCCGCTGGTCCAATTAATCCTCCCGAACCGGCAGCCGCTGAATGGGCAGGTTTTCCCGTGCCACTAGACCAGGACGAAAATCCATTACAACCTAGTGATAATCAACAAGTTGGTGGAGGTAAATGGTTGTTTCATATTGAAGATAATGGTGGCTCATCAGGAGGCGGTAGCAGGGGTTCGTATGAAGCATTTGTTGAGAGGGCAACATACTCAGGTAGAACTCTGGGTCGAATTGGTGTATATGATTACGAAATGCGATTCACCGGGAACAATTCCAATCCTGGTGTAGGGGGTTCATATGCATTTAATTTATATGATGATAATGCACTTTGGGTGCCTTTCGAATTGTGGCGAACTGGAATCGGCACGTTCAATGATCCGGACGACGATGTGAGATTGATTCCACTGATAATAGACTATGCCGGTGGTCCAGACATATCGCGTGGTGATGAAATTTATGCCTTGGAGAGTTATGGCTCTGATGCCGATGGAACATGTAGAGGCCGTTGTGAGCATTCGGTTTCGGATGGAGATGATGACCCCTTCACTGACTTGGTATATTGGTCCGAGCCGATAGACCTCAGTTTCGGTGAAATAGGATATCAGACTTTTGAAGCGATGCTACTTGATGGTGGAAATTCGTGGGATTTGATTGGTGAAAATCTTCTAGGCCGAACAGTTTTGGTTAATTGGAATGGTGGAGTTGAACCGGATTTTTCTCAGGATGTACCGGAGCAGGGAACGATCTTTCGTATAACAACCGCCAAAGATAATCCGCCCATTGATTCATTTGTTTTTGTTGCAGAACCTTCTGTTGACGAAGACGCGGGGTATGAAGCCTCGACAATATACATTCAGTATAAAATATTTAACAAAGGGGAAAACACAATCAATGATTGCTATATTTCCTTATGGGTTGATCCGGATCTTGGCGGCGCCTGGGATGATTTAGTAGGCTGTGATACGACAAGTAATATATTTTTCTGTTATAATGCTGGTGAAGATGATGAGTTTTATGGGAACACGGTTCCGGCGCTTGGATTTAAAGTACTGGCCGGACCGCTTGTTCCCTCACCAGGAAATCAGGCAGTATTCGACGGTAAATTTTTGACTGATTTTAAGAATTTGGGCATGTCCGCATTCCAAAAGTATATTAGGGGTACTGATCCTTTTAATTTTATAGAAACTTACCGCTATATGCAGGGTTTGAACAAAATGGGTGAACCTTATATTTACGATGGGCAACCCGTGAAATATATGCATTCAGGCGACCCTGTTAGCGGCATCGGAGATCTGGATTCTAATGAAATAGACCACCGCATGATGGGAACTACCGGACCGATAACTATGTTGCCCGGCGATAGCCAGTACGTACTAATCAAGATGGCAGTTGGACAGGGAACAGATCATTTAAATTCAATAACGGTAATGAAAGAAATTCTGAATTCAGGCTTACAGCTATTACTCACTGGAGATGTCAACGGTGATGCAAAATTAAATGTCGCGGACGCTGTATTTTTAATAAATCGTGTATTTAGAAACGGAATTGCCCCCAGTAATTTGAACAATAATGATGTCAATTGCGATGGCAAAATAAATATTGGAGATGCTGTATTTCTGATTAATCATATATTCAGAAACGGACCTGCCCCCGATTGTCCTTGAATCCAAAGCAGGTAGCCTATCAAAAAAAATAAAAATAGCCTTTAATCGAGCAAATAGCCCGTTTTCCGCGGAATGAAATCACTGCTTCGAATACAGCTTTGCTTACGAATTACTCTTGACAGACCGATACATTTTATTATACTTATAGGTTCGAAATTATTAAGACGACGATTGGACTAAAAGAAAATGAAACGTACATTTCAGCCTTCCAACCGGAAAAAAATGAACGATCATGGTTTCCGGAAAAGGATGGCTACGAAGGCCGGACGAAGAATTCTCTCCAGACGCAGAGCCAAAGGCAGAAAACGTCTGACTGTCCGGATTACGCGCAAGAAATAACGTGGACATTCGGTTTTCGGCGAAGTGCCGGCTGAAAAACAAAAGCGATATTCAAGCCGTCTATGCCCGGCGAGATATTTACCGCGGCAAACGGCTTGTTTTCTTCCGGGCTAAATCGAAGGGCTTGCCGGAAGAGGAAAATCTGTCGCCTCTCAGCCGGTTTTGTGTGGTTGCCTCAAAAAAATGTGGCAACGCTGCCAAAAGAAATCGAATAAAGCGACTCTTGCGGGATATATTAAGAAAGAATCTCTTTCGGGTTGGGACAGGATTTGATTATATTATCCAGGCCAGACCCGAAACAATTGAGGACAAGGTTAAACAGGACGATTTCCTTGCCGATTTCGAAGCCTATTTCGACTGGAATTGACCGCCGGCTCTCTCCGCTGGCGTGGACTTTCGTGGGACTCACCAAATTCTACTGCGTGGTTTTGAGTCCTTTCTTTAGATTATTCGGACAATGCCGATTTTACCCGACCTGCTCACATTACGGGCTTGATGCCGTCAAACGGTACGGGGCATTGCGGGGTGGTTGGATGGCAGTCAGAAGAATCCTGAGATGTAATCCCTTTTTCCCCGGCGGATATGATCCGGTTGAATAATTGAGTGTGAGGTTAATGTGGATAGAAAAACAATAGCTCTGGTGGTTATATGTGTAGCGGTTCTTGTCTTTTGGGGACAAATTACGGAATACCTGGGGATTGTGAAGCCTGCCCCCGAACAACCGCCGATAACTGTTATACCGGACACGACGGATTATCAATCCCGTACGCAGCCTCAGACCCAACCGCCGACTCAACCGGAAATCGAACAATCGATGCCCGGGACAACAATTGTCCAATCGATTGATTCCCCTATACCGGAACAACTTATAACGGTTAGAACGCCATTGTATACGCTCGGATTCACTAACTATGGCGGCGGGCTGAACAAAATAACTCTTAATGAGTACACATATCATGATGGTGGCAATGTCATATTGGCAGAGTCGTCTGACAAAGTTGTCCCGGATTTTGAAGACGCAAGTGGCGGATTCGTCACTTCACGATTGGCCTTTACCAGCAATTCGATCGATTTCGAAATTGGCGCTGGTGATTCACCTCGGAAAATTACTTATGTTTATAATCATCCCAACGGTGGGAGGATAACCAAAACTTATACAATTAACGCTGATTCTTATGATATCGGCTTTGATATTACTATTGAGGGGATTGAAAGCTTCGGATTCGAGCGGGATTATAACCTGGTTTGGGGCATTGCCATTCCCCCGACCGAATCCAATCTGGAGGATGATTACAGTTATTATAATGCCGTCACGATGATGGATGAAAAATACGAATTCAGTGATTTTGATAATGGGCGGATGAAGGAAATCCAACCCGGAGCCGCTGATTGGGGAGGAATGCGAACCAAATATTTTGCGACGGTAATGATCCCCAAAAGTCGCCAAACCGATGGTTTTGAGGCTCATGGCACCGAACGCGAACAGAGAATCGGCGATGATAATATCGATGTCAGGGAAATAACTACCAAGCTGACAATGCAGATTCCATCATCCGGATCGATTTCGGATTCCTTTACTTTGTTTGCCGGGCCCCTCGATTATCAAATGCTGAAGAAATACAATATCGGATTGGAAGAGCTTAATTCAATGGGGTGGATTATAATCAAGCCATTCTCAATCGGTATAATATGGCTACTGCCAAAGATTTACAGCGTTCTACCCAATTATGGCATGGTCGTTTTGATTTTCGCGCTACTAATTAAAATCATCACCTTTCCCCTTTCTCGAAAACAGGCCGCGGCCATGGCCAAGCTCAAAGATGTCCAGCCCAAAATGAAAGCGCTGCAGGAAAAACATAAAAATGACGCCGGGCGGCTGAACAAGGAAATGATGAAACTGTACAAAGAGGCGGGCGCCAATCCATTATCGGGATGCCTGCCGATGCTGCCCCAGATGCCTCTGTTCTTTGCCTTGTTTATCGTATTCAAAACGACGATTGAATTTCGCGGTGCGTCGTTTTTGGGCTGGATTACTGATTTGTCGGTGCCCGATCCTCTTTATGTTTTGCCGATTATTATGATGGTCAGTATGTTTGTCCAGCAGAAAATGACAATGACCGACCCGAAAAACAAAATGATGGTCTATATGATGCCACTTATTTTTGGCTGGCTGTTTATGAATTTCCCGGCGGGATTGGTATTGTACTGGACCGGTTTCAATATTCTTTCATTTGTTGAGACTATGTACGTTCGTAAGCAAATGGAACAAAAGAATCCACAGGTAAAGGATGCCTGATGGGGCAACGAATAATTCAGTAGATACGATTGCAGCCATTGCCACACCGACCGGCTCCGGCGGCATCGGAGTCGTTCGCGTTTCGGGGCCGAAGGCTCTTGAAATTCTGAAAAAGGTTTTTATACCTCACAAGAAAAAGTCCAAACCATCTCCATACTTATTGCGCTTCGGCCAAATCAAATCGGCATCCGGAGAAACTCTCGATGAAGTTTTGGCGGTATATATGCCCGGTCCAAAAAGCTTTACCGGTGAGGATCTGCTTGAGATATACTGTCATGCCGGGGCGATGGTATTGGGAGCGATTATCGAGACGATTCTCTCCCGTGATTGCCGACCGGCCGAAGCGGGTGAGTTTTCTCTGAGGAGGTTTTTAAACCGCGGCGAGGATTTGACCCGTCTCGAAGGAGCGGCCGATATCGTCGCGGCCAAGACCGAGCTTTCGTATCGGGTATCGCGGCAGCATTTGATCGGCGCTTATGGAGAACTTATAACTAAGTTAAGAAATAATATTATCAATATGCTGGCCGAGCTCGAAGCTGATATCGATTTTCCGGATGAGGATGATGTCGGTCGTATCGGCCAGGAGCTCTTATCTGAAAAACTCGAAAGCGTTATAGCCCAATTGGAGGAATTATCGGAAAGTTATCGCACCGGAAAAATAATCAAAGATGGATATCAAGTATTGATTTTGGGGCCGCCCAATGCCGGAAAATCTCTTCTATTTAATCGCCTGGTTAAACGCAATCGCGCCCTGGTAACCCCTGTCCCCGGAACGACTCGTGATTATATCTCGGAATGGATCGATATTGAGGGTCTGCCGGTTGAATTGTATGACACGGCCGGAATTCGCAGGGCACGGGGTCACGTTGAAAAGGCCGGTATCGCTTCTTCGCAAAAACTTATAAAGCAAGCGAATATGATAATTTACCTGTTTGATATTAATAAACGTCCGTCTGATTTTCCCGCTTTTAATTTGTCTAAAATTCAAAGACTGATAATCGTGCTTAATAAGATTGATCTGTGCGATAATATCAATGCGAAAATTCAAAAATGGATAAAAAAGTTAAATATAACCGATAATATTTTTGAAATCTCAGCGAAAACAGGCAAGGGCTTGAGGGCATTAACGAAAATAATTTACGAATCGGCCGGAATCTCTGATCTCACTGATGGCCTATTTGTCACGTCTAATCGTCATAAGAGCAAAATTGATAAATGCTTAACACATCTGAAAGAGATTGAAAAATCGTCCGCTCCGGTTGAAGTATTGTCGTGGGAACTGCGTCAGGCCGCTGATGCCATCGGGGAGATAACGGGGCATATTTATACCGAACAGATACTCGATGAAATATTTTCAAACTTTTGCATTGGAAAATGATGTTTCATGTGAAACAGTATTGACGAGTTTTTCATTTTATGCTATATATTCCTGGAATTTATGAAATATGATTTTGACATACTGGTAGTCGGAGGCGGTCACGCGGGGACGGAAGCGGTAATGATCGCCCATCGGATGGGTATGAAAACCGGTTTGGTCACGATGGATAAATCCAAACTGGCCCTGATGTCATGCAATCCCGCTATCGGCGGAGTCGGCAAAGGGCATTTAGTTCGCGAAGTTGACGCTCTCGGCGGGATAATCGGTAAAGCTGCCGACTATTCCGGAATTCAGTTCCGGCGGCTTAATCTATCCAAAGGTCCGGCCGTTCGCTCGACACGAATTCAATGTGATCGCAGAGTCCATTGTAAATACATCAGCGATTACGTTGCTTCGCTAAAAGGTGTTAAAGTTATTGAAGATGAAGCGATTGGCCTATTGATCGAAAAGCATAAGGCAATTGGATTAAAACTGAAAAGGGGCGGGAATGTATATTCCAAACGAGTTGTTCTATGCACTGGGACTTTTCTTGGCGGACTGATTCATATCGGTAAAAAAACAATTCAGGCTGGGCGACGCAATGAGCCAGCTTCGATTGGCATGACGGAATCCTTGAATAAGGCCGGGTTCGAAACGGCCCGGTTGAAAACCGGAACGCCCCCCCGCATCAATGGCAAATCGATTAATTACGATGTAATTGACAAGCAGCCGGGAATGAATCCTCCCCCGTATTTTTCTCATTGGTACCATAAAAATCCGGATCTGAAAAATGACTATCTTTGCTGGCTGACTTATACGACAAAGGAAACGGCAGATATTATTCATCAAAATATCGGTCGGGCACCCCTGTTCTCGGGACAAATTAAAGGAACCGGTCCGAGGTATTGTCCCTCAATCGAAGATAAAGTCGTGCGGTTTGCCGACAAACCCAGACATCAAATCTTTATCGAGCCTGAAGGAGTCGGAACGGATGAGATTTATTTGAACGGATTTTCGACCTCATTGCCCGAAGACATTCAATATAAAGCGGTTAAGACGATTATTGGGCTTGAGCGGGCAGAGATAACTCAACCGGGATATGCCATCGAATACGATTTCGTTCCTCCTTATCAGATAAAACCTTCGCTTGAGACGAAATTAATCAAGGGACTTTTTCATGCCGGGCAAATTAATGGAACTTCCGGTTATGAAGAGGCTGCGGCACAGGGGTTGGTAGCCGGATTAAACGCATCGTTGTCAATTCCTGGCGAGGAGCCTTTTGTTCCCGGTCGGGATGAAGCGTATATAGGCGTGATGCTCGATGATCTGGTCACCCGGAATATCTCCGAGCCATACCGCATGTTCACCAGCCGGGCTGAATACAGGCTGGCATTGCGGGAAGATAATGCCCTCGACAGGCTGGCAAAGCACGGAAAGAAGTTTTCGATATATACAGAAGATGAGTTAATGTTGATTGGCGACTATAGTAAAAGATTAACGGAGATGGTAACTTATCTGAAGGAGCAGAAGTTTTCATCCATAGTTTTAAAAGAAAAATTTGGCCTGAAGACCAGGCGAGGAAGCTTGACGATGGCCGATTTGCTTTGCCGTCCCGATTTTGAACCTGAGAGATTATTTGAGCTAAGTTCCGGAAACGGCTTGAAAGAGTATCCGGATATATTTGAGAAAGCGGCGATATTAATTAAATATCGAGGATATCTTGAAAAGCAGGACCGTGAGATTGAGCGTAAACGGAAAAACGAGAGTATTAAAATACCCGATAGCCTGGATTTTACCCGTTTATCCGGCTTGAAGACCGAGGCGATAGAGAAATTGACGCGCTTCCAGCCTCAAACACTGGGACAGGCCGGGCGGATTGAGGGAGTTACTCCTTCTGATATTGCGGTTTTGACTATTCATATAAAGCAGCATAACCTCAATATTGTTTCACGTGAAACACCCGGGCCGAACCATGATTAACTATTCCTCCAAACAATTGCTCGAAAAGTATATCAATATGTCCCAGCTTGATATTTATCTGGATTTGGTCGAAAAGGCTAATCGGAGCTTCAACCTATTTTCCAGAAACTTGGAACGGGATGATTTAATGCAAATCATCGCCGATTCTTTAATTCCGGTTAAATTGGGCTGGATTAAAAATGACGATACAATCCTCGATATCGGCTCCGGATGGGGCATACCTTCAATTCCTTTTCTTTTGGCTATTTCTAAATTAGAAATTACGCTGGCAGAGAGGTCAAACAAAAAGGCCGATTTTCTTGCTCTGGCGTTGAATCGGCTTGGCCTGGAGGCCGATATTCGAAACTGTGACTTATCTCAGATTTCAAACAAAAATAATTATTCTCTGGTTGTCTCCCGCCGCATTAGTCTTGATGGGAAAATTTTTCCTGACATTAAAAAGCTCGCTTCTCAGAATACGCGCCTTATTCATTATGGCCTCAACTTTCCGGCTGATTTGTATAATCTTGTTCAAATGATTGATTATAAGTTAGATAACTCATCATTAAAAAGAATTACTCTCGCCGAAATTTAATTAAAAAATTAGTTGCGCCGCGTTATAAAAATTGATACTCTAACATTTTAACACGGATGTTTTGGACAGCGAGGATATATGGCCAAAATAATGGCGGTGGCCAATCAAAAAGGAGGCGTCGGAAAAACGACGACGGCGATTAATCTCGCCTCCTGTCTGGCGGCGGCCGAAAAGAAAACGCTTTTGTTGGATATGGACCCCCAGGCCAATTCGACCAGCGGCCTGGGATATTGCCCCAAAGATGACGACACGACCGCTTATGAAGTTTTAATCGGTGCGGCGGGAGCGGCCGACGCGATCGTTTCCACGGAATTATCTTATCTGAATTTGCTTCCTTCGCATGTGCGCCTGGTCGGGGCCGAGATCGAGTTGGTGCCGATGGTAGCCCGGGAGCAAAAACTAAAAGAGATATTAGGACAGATAGTAGATAATTACGAATATATAATTATTGACTGCCCACCCTCTCTCGGACTTCTGGCATTGAATATCCTCACCGCCGCCGATTCGATCATTATTCCCATTCAATGCGAGTATTATGCCCTCGAGGGTATGGGGCAACTGTTAAACTCCATAAATTTGGTTCAAAGACATCTCAATCCCGATTTGAAAATCGAGGGCGTTCTTCTCACGATGTATGACGGCCGTTTGAATTTGTCGCGCCAGGTTGCCGAGGAAACGCGCAAATATTTTCCCGACAAAGTTTATCAAACGGCCATCAATCGCAACGTCCGATTATCCGAGGCGCCCAGTTTCGGAAAGCCTATTATTTTATATGATATATTGTCCACCGGAGCGCAAAACTATATTTCTTTTGCCAAGGAGATATTGAGTCATGGGTAGTAAAATCGCATTAGGGCGCGGGCTGGAAGCTTTGATCCCGACCGCGGACAAGGAAGAGAAATCGGAAGGAATGTATCAATCGATTCCCTTGGATCGGATCGCACCCAATCCGCATCAACCGCGTAAATCATTCGATAATGATTCTCTCGGGGAATTGGCCGAATCGTTCAAATCGCGGGGGATGCTGCAGCCGATATTAGTAAAGAAAGAAGGTGGAGGATTCACTCTCATCGTCGGGGAACGTCGGTTTCGGGCGGCTAAAATCGCCGGGCTTGACAAAATCTCCGCTTTGATCATGAGTGATTTGAGTAAAAACGAAATGCTCGAGATGGCCTTGATTGAAAATGTCCAGCGCGAGGATCTCAATCCGATAGAAACGGCTCAGGCTTACCAGGCTCTCATCGAGCAATGTGGCATCACTCAATCGGCATTGGCGGACAAGGTCGGAAAAAACCGCGCTTCGGTCACAAATACTCTGCGGCTTCTGACTCTGCCCGATAATATCCGGCAGTTGATTATTGAGGGCAAATTGACCGAGGGGCACGCGCGAGCGATTTTGTCGGTGAGCGATTCGAATTTACGCAACAAGGTGGCGCAGAAAATTATTTCGGAAACGATGTCGGTACGGCAGGCGGAGAACATGGCCCGTCAATCGAAGCGGCGTCGCCTGGTGATTAAAAGAAAACCGCCGGGGATCGAGGACGCCGAGACGTTTTTGAAACATATTCTCGGTACGGCGGTAAAAATTGTACCCGGTTTAAAAAAAGGCCGTATAGAAATAGAGTATTATGGTGATGAGGATTTGAACCGATTACTTGATATGATGAGGAAACTGTCTTAAAGAAATGGCCGGACGTTATTTGACATTCATGATTGTGCCGGATGATCAGGCGGAGCCGAAACGGTTTCGCCTGGCGGTCTGGTTTTATCGTACGCTGATAGTATTTATCGGTCTGGTCCTGGTCGCGCCGATCGCGTATGTGATTATATATTTTAATATCGTTTCCATGGCGGCCGATGCCGAGCGATTGGCTGAGGAGAACGAATCGCTCAGGCGTTATCAGTATAAAGTTCAGATACTGGAACAATCGCTTTTGGAGACGCGCCAGCTTATGGCCGACGTCGCCGCTATAGCGGGATTGGATTCGGTCCTGTTAGCTGATTTATACGGCGAAGATGAAACGTTTACCGAAAGCCATACTCAGACTCGCCCGGGATCGATATCGAGATCATTGCCGCCGTCCTCTCCGATTCCGGATGGGCTTCCCGCGATAGGATGGATCACGCGCGGGTATTCGGAAATTCAGGGAAAGCGTCACGAGGGAGTTGATCTGGCGATGGCGGTCGGTTCGCCGGTTTATTCGTCCGCTTTTGGGGAAGTGGTTTTTGCCGGAGAACGAGATGAATTTGGCAAAACGGTGATTGTCAAAAACAATGATAGTATCGAAACGCTGTACGGTCACAATAGCGCTCTTCTGGTGCAGGCAGGCGATACGATTTTCGCGGGGCAGCGGATCGCGCTATCGGGCAACACCGGACAAAGCTCGGCCCCGCATCTGCATTATGAAATCAGAATTAACGGAAAGGCTGTTAACCCTATAAAGTATTTTGCGTATGAAGATTAAAAACAATAAAAACGAAGAGATCAAAATGGATGGAAAAATGAACACCATTATCGGCAAGGACTCGACCATTACCGGGACAATTGACGTCAAGGGTCCGCTTCGCATCGACGGCAGGATTAAAGGCCAGGTTAATTGCGAAGATACTGTTACAATCGGCGCCGGCGGAAATATCGAGGCCGAGGTCAATTGCCGCAACGCGTCGATTGCCGGGAAGCTCAAGGGCAATGTCGTTGCCAAAGAAAAAGTCGAACTGCAGGCCCAGGCCGAAATTAGAGGTGACATAAAGACCAAATCGCTGGTTATTGAACAGGGCGCTGTATTTTGCGGCTCGTGCAATATGAAGGAAGGCGAGTCGATTTCGACCAATAGTTACACCGAAGCAGCCGCCAAAGTTCGAAAAGATACATCTGAAACTGTCAAGTAGATGTGGATAAACCACACAATATTGTGGAAATGTCGTTAATTTGTTGTTATACATTGTGTTATGTATTCTCGATAAAGGCGCGGTAAAGCATTTATCCACAATTTCAACTCCTATTTGAGGTTAGGCCGATTTTAATGCAAATGTCCGCCAATCTCTTTATTTGCGCCGTTTTCAGGCGTTTTGTACGAAATACTATTTTCTCGAAAACTTGTACCTATTTTGGAGGTTAATAGATCGTGACCAATACAAACGACACTCAGGCTCTGCAGGAATTACAGAATTCATATTCCCAGATTAAAAGCGAGATCGCAAAGGTCATTATCGGCCAAGAAGCTGTTGTGGAGCAACTTCTTATTGCTCTTCTGGCGCAGGGACACTGCCTTCTTGTCGGTGTTCCGGGGTTGGCCAAAACACTACTTATATCGACTCTGGCCCGAATTCTCGATTTGAAATTCAACCGGATTCAGTTTACCCCCGATTTGATGCCGTCCGATATCACCGGGACGGAGATTATCGAAGAAGATCATGCGTCCGGTAAGCGCGAATTCAAATTTGTGCATGGTCCTGTCTTTGCCAATATAATTTTGGCCGACGAAATCAACCGAACGCCTCCGAAAACACAGGCGGCGCTTCTTCAGGCGATGCAGGAGCATGAAGTCACCGCGGCGGGAACGACATATAAGCTCGACGAGCCGTTTTTTGTCCTGGCGACGCAGAATCCGATTGAGCAGGAGGGGACGTATCCGCTTCCGGAAGCGCAGCTCGACCGGTTTATGTTCAATGTCTATGTCGATTACCCGTCTTTGTCCGAAGAAGAAGAAATCGTGATGACCACGACGGCGGCTCCGACAGCGGAACTCGAAAAATCCTTGAGCGCCGAACAGATCATAACGCTTCAAAATCTGGTCCGGACAGTTCCGGTATCCGAGCATCTGGTATCATACGCGGTTCGGTTGGCGCGCTCGACGCGACCTAACGAAGACGGCGCGCCCGATTTTATCAAAAACTGGGTGTCATGGGGCGCAGGGCCCAGGGCCGGGCAATATTTGATTCTCGCCGCCAAAACGCGAGCGATTTTGGACGGCCGCCCGACGCCGTCGGTGGATGATGTCAGATTCGCGGCTATCCCCGTTCTTCGCCACCGCATCGTAACCTCGTTCAATGCCGAAGCCGAAGGCATCGACACGATTGCGATTATAAATAAGTTACTTGAGACAGTGAAAGAGAAGCCGTAAGTGTTATTTGGTAATTTCTGAATCCTGCGCTACAAATTATTAATTTTAGTAGGTGAAAGGATAGGAATGGATATCCTGATTAGAATATCATCATACATTATTGCATATCTATGCATATTATTAAAAGACATACCATTATTCCCTATAACATTGTTATTTAGAACGCGGTTATATAAAATCAAAAAAATCTCACCCTTTATTATATTTTTATTCGATGTTGCCGCAGTTGCCGGTGTGATTTTTTTGGCAATTCAAATTATAGAATGGTTGGATTGTCAACCTAGTTGGCTAATGTTTATTATTCCCGGTATAATGATGATCTGGAACGACCGGCATAGGTTGTATCTCGCAAAAAAAGGTCTAAGTAAAGTTAGACATTTGCATGAACTAAACAAAACATCTGACTCTTATGATCATAAACATGATATTTATATGGAAACTGCACATTTAATAGGGGATTTTCTTGGATGGACTATCGGAACGATTCTATGGTTAAAAACAACAACACTATTATAAAATTCAGTAACTCCTTATGTCTAGCACACGGAGTGATTCGCACTTGATATGGTATATCAATGCAATGAATCAAACTTGTAGTTTTTCAATATTTTCAATTTGGAGGAAGTATGGGATACAAAATTGTATGCTCCAATTGTGATGCAACTAAAATTGCATACAACATCGATGATCTGATCAAAAATCACATTGATGAAGATGGTAAACTGATTATTAATTGCTGTGATAATCCCAATACTTCAATTAATAAAAAGAGTGACCTACAAGAAAAATCAGAAAAATGGGAGCGTTGGATCAAAAGAGTATTAATACTTCCATCAGAAATTCCTTCTTATTCACCTTACGTCTTTTTAGTATCCAATTCAGAAGATTCGAACACTATTTCGGGAGCTCATTTTCATTATTTTAAAGATACAAGACAATATGATAAAAATAATCGGCGAAAATCAGGTGCACTAAAACATGGACATGGCCCAGGAGGGCCACCCGTTTTAGATAAAGAGCAAATACTTTTTCTTTTAGAAAAGTTAATAGAATCTGGTTTACTTTCAAAAAAGGACTTACTCAACGTGGCCAATAAAGTAAACTAACCCATGACCAACTACTCAATTGTGATACACGGCGGGGCGGGGCAGGAGGACGACTGCCATCTACAAAAGAGGAGGATTTTGAAAAATGCTACGGCTAATTAAATACACCGTATTATTTGAGATAATCATATTATTTGCCTGCAATATATCTTCATTAGGCTCAAATGCTTCCAGTATAAATTCATTAGAGGAGGTTAATTTGGGCGGTACTAATCAATGGATTCTTATGAGAAGCGATAATTTAAATAATCCTATACTTTTGTTTCTTCATGGCGGACCGGGATATCCCGAAATGCCGTATACACATTTCGATTCTCCCCGCCTGGAAAAACATTTTATCGTTGTTAATTGGGATCAGCGAGGGGCGGGAAAATCATTCAACGATAGCGTTGATGTTAATACATTGAATTTAGAACAGTTTTTATCAGACACGCATGAATTAATTCAATTTCTTCGAAAACGATTTTCAAAAGATAAGTTGTTCCTGATCGGGCAATCGTGGGGAACAATATTGGGATTATATACCGCCGAGCGTTATCCGGAATTAATTCATGCTTATATCGGAATGGGACAGGTTGTGAATTCCACGGAAGGCGAAACACTTTCTTATCAATATACTCTTGAGAAGGCAAAAGAAGGAGCGGATTCAGAAGCGGTGGCTGCACTCGAAAATATCGGGCCGCCTCCGTACAGTGGCGGATTCGGTAGTCTGGCGGCCCAGAGACAATATCTTACCAAATATGGCGGGGCCATGATTAATATTACATACCCTGATTTGATGAAGATAATGAGTCAATCTCCTCATTATACGAAAATAGATAAACAGAATTTCATGAAAGCATTTATTCAAACCAATTCGATCATGTGGAACGAAGTAATGGAGGTGAATTTTTCTGAAACTCTAAATGAAATTAGGGTTCCGGTATATTTCTTTACCGGAAAATATGATTTCGTGACTCCGTTTGAAATCGTTGAACGATTTTTTGCAAAACTGAAGGCCCCGAATAAAAAGATGATTTGGTTTGACAATTCTGGGCACTGGCCGAATTTGGATGAGCCAGAGAAATACCAGGATGAACTGATAAAAATAGTACGAAATGTAATGGAAAAATAAAACGTTATGACTAATTTATCAATTGCAATACACGGCGGGGCGGGGACGATACTTCGGGCGTCAATGACGCCCGAAAAAGAAAAAGCATATCTCGACGGGTTGACGCAATCGCTCAAAGCCGGATACGAGATTCTCAAAAAAGGTGGTACGGCTCTTGATGCTACCCAGGCGGCGGTGGTCGTGATGGAAGACTCCCCGCTTTTCAATACCGGCGTCGGCGCCGTGTTCACTCATGACGGCGGTCACGAGCAGGATGCCTGCATCATGGACGGCGCGACCAAAAACGTCGGGGCGGTCGCCAATGTCCGGCGCATCAAAAACCCGATTCTGCTGGCGCGGTTAGTATATGACAAAAGCCCACACATCCTCTTTGCCGGAGAGGGAGCCGAAAAGTTTGCAGCATCTAACAGCATGACGCTGGTTGAGGATATGACTTATTTCGATACCGAGTTTCGGTATGAACAGTTACAAAAGGCTTTAAAGAGGGAAAAGAGCCTTTCGGCTCCGGCGACGCAACTGGATCATTCGGATGATAAAGATAAGATGGGCACGGTCGGAGCGGTAGCCGTTGACCAAAGCGGCAACCTCGCCGCGGCGACATCCACCGGCGGGATGACCAACAAACGGCATGGCCGTATTGGAGATACTCCGATGATCGGAGCCGGGACGTACGCCGATAATAACACCTGCGCCGTTTCGGCGACCGGAGTCGGCGAGTATATCATGCGCGGGATGATCGCCTATGATATCGCTGCTTTGATGGGATACAAAAATATGCCACTTGCCGATGCCGCCGATTTTGTGATTATGAAAAAATTTACTGAGCTGGGCGGTTCGGGGGGAGTGATTGCTATCGACCGTGCCGGGAATATCGCCATGCCGTTCAATTCAAAGGGCATGTACCGGGGTTACGTGCTCGCCGACGGCACGAAGAAACTGTCAATATTTTCAGATCGGGAATAAACTCTTTGCCCATATGAATCGTCTAATACTGTAATAAATGGGATTGTGAGAATTTTATCAGGCGGATACTGGATGGGTTGCCGATCAATCTTAAATATTTTGGGTAACCTCTATTAAGTTAATACGTAAAAAGGTCAAGTGAATAAGTGGTAAGGAGTCCGCATGTTTATTGATTATTTCAAGTCAGCATTTAGAAATTTAACTAAACACAAGGGACAGACTTTTATAAGCATTGCCGGACTGGCGGCAGGATTTATCTGCTGCATTATGATTTTTATTTGGGTTGAAGGGGAATTAAGTTACGAGAAAATTCACAAAAACGCCGACCATATTTATCGAGCGAAGACCGAACACGGGAGATTATGGGTAGCGGCGGTTGCACCATATTTGAAAGAAACTTATCCTGAAATTACCAACTCAACCCGCGTACATCACCGCTGGTGGCAACTTACGTATGATAATAAATCACTTAATGGACGTATTCATTGTGTCGATCCATCATTTCTGGATATTTTCTCCTATGAATTTGTAAAAGGCAATCCCGCGAACGCTTTGGCCTCAGGCGAATCGATAATAATTACGGAAACCTTGGCCAATAGTATCTTCGGCGATAAAGACCCGATAGGGAAAATTATACAAATTGAAAAAAGAGAACCGCTAACTGTTAGCGGCGTTATTAAAGATGTACCCTTTAACTCGCATATACAGTTTGATGGATTAGTCAATGTAAACTTCCTAAATGTTATTTTTTCCTGGTTTCCCCAGATGGACAGTTGGACCGATGGCGATATGTACACATACATTCAGGTTAATCCCGACATTGACGTTAGTGCTTTGCGTGCTAAAGTACAGAAATTCGCCGATGAACGCTCTTTTGAAAGGCAAATAATATTTCAACCAATTACCGATATTCATCTATATGGCGACCGGGGCGGGGCTCCTTTGATAACATATGTTTATATATCAATCGCCGCCGCTATTCTGATATTACTTTCAGCCTGCATCAATTATATCAATCTATCTACGGCCAGAGCCAGTGACCGCGCTAAAGAAGTTGGCATAAGAAAAGTCGTTGGCGCCAGCAAGGCAAACCTGATATTGCAATTTATGGGTGAAACCGTCCTTGTGGCTTTATCCTCAGCAATAATAGCAATGGGCATAGTAAAACTTTTGAGTCCGCAATTTGGCGAATTGATTGGCAGAGAAATTTTATTTAATCCATTTGGCAATCCGGTAATCATATTGGGAATACTTGGAATTATTCTGGCCACAGGTATTATCGCGGGGATATACCCCTCTCTAATTCTCTCATCTTTTCGACCGATCAAAGTCCTTCGCTCGACATTCAATGACAAGTCACAAAAATCAATATTCCGACGCGTCCTTTTAATAGGCCAATTCGCCGTGTCTATCTTTCTGCTGGTGGCTGTTGCTGTCATTTATAGCCAGCTGGATTATATAAAAAATAAAGACCTCGGATACGATCACAGCACAATTTTGTATGTTTACCTGCAAAGTGACTTTTTTCGGCATGTTGGCCCGATTATGAATGATTTTGATAATAATCCCGATATTGCCGATTATACCTTTACCAATACCACGCTTGATAGTCCGGAAACTTCAACAAATAACGTGAAATGGGAGGGACAGCAAGAAGGTGAAAAAATCATTTTTCGAGTTCAGGCGGCAGGTTATGGCTTCGCGGATGTTTTTGGCATTGAAATGGAAGAGGGTCGGTTTTTTTCAAGAGATTTTTCCACCGATCTTGAACAAGGTTACATTGTCAACGAGGCCGCGGTCACGGCCATGAAGATGGAGTCACCAATCGGAAAACGTTTCTCATGCCAGGACCGGGAAGGCAGGATTATCGGCGTTGTCAAGAATTATCATTTTCGATCATTGCACTATGAAATCCAGCCTTTAGTCCTGGCTATGAGGCCCGACTGGTCGGATATTCTGGCTATCAGGGTCGAATCCGGCAATATTCTACGAACCGCAGATAATATCCAGGGCATAATTAAAAAGCACATTCCGGACTACCCGATAGAAGTTCGTTTTTCCGATCAAGCCATTGGGAGACACTATCAAACAGAAAAACGGATTGGCAAGATATTTGCAATCGCATCCGGTTTGGCCATTTTTATGTCGATTCTTGGTCTTATCGGCCTCGTGTCTTATGCTGTCCGCAGACGAATCAAGGAAATTGGAGTTCGTAAAATTCTCGGGGCTAACGTGATCGGTATTGTACAGCTCATATTAAAGGAGTTTGTCTATGCGGTTGGTCTGGCTTGTATCATTTCATGGCCGTTGGCTTACATTGCCTGTAAACGCTGGCTTGAAAGCTACGCCTTTACTATAAATGTTTCCTGGGCGTATTTTGTGATTCCGGGAATTATAACTATGCTTATCGCGATTCTTACCGCCGGTTTTTATGCGTTTAAAGCCGCAAACACAAACCCGGTAGAAACGTTAAAATACGAATAGAACTGAGCCCTCACAGCGGGATTACATTCTAGGATTTCGAACCAACCACTAAATATATTTGTGTAACGACAACTCAAGAGTTGTCGCTGCGCGGGAATGAGTTATATTGAATTTGTTCGTCGATTTGGCGATGTTAATTTGTATAAACAATGGGGAATGATTTTTACAATTTTATTGCATATAAGGAGGGGAATTAATTATGCGTAAAGGAATAATTGGATTATCAACATTATGCGCAATTCTCATGATATGCATTAACTGTATAAGCCTTCTATTTTTATTTGCCTCGGCGATTTTTGCCGATGATTCAGATTCGGTTGAATCTGCATTTGGCCCACCTTCTACACCAAATATTACAATAAGTAAAGAGGAATATCAATCACGGCTGAAGCTACTTCCCAAAAACGAAACCAACGCCGATTTTTTGTATGAGCTGGCCTATCTCGCGTTTTATATGGATGAACTGGATATATCCGAAAAATATTTTCTAAAATCAGCCGAAATCGGAAATTACAAAATTCCATTTTATGGAAGCGAATACTATCTCAATCATTGGCTGGGGCAGATTTATGAAAAACGGGGAGAGCTAACAAAGGCCCGACAATATTACGAACAGGCGGACGACATTTACTATATTCACCTGATCAAGGCCAAGATATTTATAGAATCGAAGAATTATGATCAAGCGGAAGCGGAGTACTTGAAAGCTTTGCGGGTAGAACTGTTCGAACTATGCAATTATGAAGAATATCTCACATTGATTAATATGTTTGTTGAAATCGAGAATTTCGAAAAAGCGGAGTATTACGCCGAAATCTATATCAAGAAAATGCGTGCTTTGGAAGCAATTCAAGATGAGCTGATGTATACTTATGATTTCGAAACAGAGATCGCTGAAGCGGAAAAATTGCTGGAGGAGATAAAAGCAAAGCGGAAATAGAATTTATGCTTATATTGCAGTGGCGACCATGAGGCGCCCGAAAAGGATATTTTAATTAACTATGCAAACTGACTACAGAAAATATTTGTCGCCGGATACGGTGTCGAAGCTCAAGGGGATGGAACTCAAGGCACGGATGGTCGTCGAAGGATTTATCGCCGGGATGCACAAATCGCCGTATCATGGATTCTCAGTCGAGTTCGCCGAACATCGGCAATATATGCCGGGCGATTCGATCCGCGATATCGACTGGAAAGTGTACGCCAAATCCGACCGGTACTATATCAAGCAGTACGAGGAAGAAACTAACCTCAAGGGATATCTCCTGCTGGACTGCTCGGCCTCGATGGGCTACTCATCGGATAAAAAACTGGTCAACAAATTCGATTACGCCCTGACGCTGGCAGCATCGCTATCGTATCTGATGCTCAAACAGCGCGACGCAGTCGGGATGGTGACGTTCGCCGATAAAATCGACAAATATATTCCGCCCCGGTCGGTGACAGGACATCTGCATGTACTTCTCAACCAGTTTTCCAATTTGAAAACCGAATCAACGACTGATCTGGCGCTGCCTCTGCACGAGATGGCCGAGAGGATTCGTCGCCGGGGGCTGGTGATTATTATATCGGATTTATTCGACGACCCTGAAAAGATCGTATCGGGCATAAAACATTTTCGGCATCGCAATCATGAAGTTATCGTTTTTCACCTCCTCGATCCCCGCGAGCGCGATTTTGCTTTTGCCGGAGAGGCGATTTTTCAGGATATGGAAACCGGCGAAAAAATCACGACACTGCCGTGGCAGATAAAAAAGGATTACCAGGCGCAATTTGAAAAGATGACCGATTATATCCAGTCCGAATGCCGCCAGGCCCGCGCCGATTATCATTTATTGGATACATCGACTCCGTTTGATAAAGCGTTGTACGCGTTCTTGTCGAAGCGGGAGAGATTGTTTTAGTGACTCGTCACTTTTTGGCTGTCGCGTAGTGTATATGCAACTGAGAATACATTTTTGTCATACCCGCGAAGGCGGGTATCCAGTGAAATTATGAAAGAGTACTACATCTATATCATGGCGAGCGAACGAAACGGAACACTTTATATCGGAGTCACCAATGATTTAGTTCGTCGGGCATACGAACACAAGAACAAACTCATTGAAGGGTTTACCAAAAAGTATGGTATACACAAGTTAGTCTATTTTGAGCAAACTTCCGATGTTGAATCTGCTATAGCACGAGAAAAACAAATGAAAAAGTGGAATCGTAAATGGAAACTGAGATTAATCGAAGAATCTAATCCAGGCTGGAAAGATTTGTACAATAAACTGGTCTAAAATATTTTTTTCTGGATTCCCGACTCGCTTCGTCCCTGACGGGACTCCGCTCTCGGGAATGACAGTTGGGGACTTGGTTTTGGTTGTTGTGCTAAATTTGTAAAACAAAAACGACATGAGTGAGTAACATAAAAATGAAATTTTCAACTATTGCGAAACTAATAACTATTTCATTTACATTGCTCCTGCTTTTTTATGGGTGTACAGAAACAAATAGCCAATATAAAATCAATCAGAAATTTGCAGATGACGTCATTAAGGCATTTTATATTCAAGGAAAATATTATGAGGACAACATTCGACCGATATTTGCAAATCCCCCAAATGATTCGCTAAAACTTAAGATAAAAATTATGTTTGAAAATTCAATCAGCGATATGTTAGATTCTTTAAGAATGATTGATACCTGTAACGTAAGCACTGATTTAGTTAATATTTATAAAGAATTTATCACTTATGCCGAACACGCCGACTTGTATTTAAAGAAAACAGATGAGAAGTTTGATTGGATTCTATTCTCAATATATATGGAACAATTGGAAAAGGTGCAATCGGAATTTGAGGAGAAGTGTAAACAATTGAATTTAGAGCTATATGCAAAAGGAATATCTTAAATACAATCTGAGGCATTCATAAAAAATAGAGTGTCCGGCAACTTGCTGTGGCAGTTTAGTTTTCATTTGAGGCGGTATAATGCTTCAATATAAAATCATAATCTTCATAGTCGTGTCGGCGGGGATATTGTGGTTATCGCGGAATTCTTTGCGAAATTTCCGTTCGCACGGATTCTATCGTTTCTTTGCGTGGGAAGCTATACTGATAATCATAATCCTGAACTTTAGACACTGGTTTGAAAATCCATTGAGTATAAATCAACTGATTTCCTGGTTTTTATTAATTGCTTGTACGGTTTTGGTTATTGTCGGAACACGATTATTAATAACCATTGGAAAACCAAATAGTAACCGCGACGATCCGACACTTTATGGCATTGAAAAAACTACAAAATTGGTGACTGTCGGGGCATATCGATACATCCGTCATCCGATTTACAGCTCGCTCTTGTTCTTGACATGGGGAGCATTTTTCAAACATATATCAATCATAACAATTTGTCTTGCCTTAATCGCAACACTCTTTCTATTTATAACAGCAAAGTTTGAAGAGTCGGAGAATATCAAATTCTTTGGCGATGACTACAGGGAATATATGAAGCGAACAAAAATGTTTGTACCATATTTATTCTGATGCAGAAAGGATAAGATTATGTTTTATAAAAAAGATTCATCAAATTATAAAGAGCCGCTGGATGGAGTAAATCTGAAGACTTTATCCTACGGCGAAAATATGTCGCTGGTCGAATTTCATCTCAAAAAAGGTTGTGCGGTGCCGCTCCATTCGCATCCGCATGAACAGATCGGGTATCTGGTTTCGGGAAAGCTGAGATTCGAATGCGAAGGGGAAGAATTTCTGGCCGAGCCCGGCGATAGCTGGCAATTTCCATCAAATGTCGAGCATATGGCCGAAGTATTGGAAGATTCAGTGGCGGTTGATATTTTCATGCCGGTGCGTGAAGAATATATGTCATAAAAAAAGGCTGGAGATTATTCTCGGATTAAAACAATGAGAATCTCCAGCCCTTTTTATCTGTGCTAATTATATTCCATATATTTTCAAAGCGACGAGCTTTTCCGGGTCGGTTACCTTGATGCCGTCCTGGCGCAGGCGCTTAATGTATCGCGGCGTCACGTTATGAATGCGCATGGCAATTAAATCTTCGACATCAACATCTATGATTCCGAGTTCCTCGAGTTGTTCGATAAATCTCGGCGTTACATTATGAATTTTCATCGATACCAATTGTGATGGCTTGATATTGGTATATCCGAGTTCGGCCAGTTGTTCGAGATAGCGCGGGGTGACGTTGTGAATCTGCATAGACACCAATGTCTCAAGACTGACTCGCTTGATACCCTGACTTTTCAATTCGCGAACGAGATCGGGATCGACATCGTGGATTCGCATTGATACGAGTTGATCAGCGTCGATATCCTCGTAGCCCAGTTCATTAAACTCGCTAATAAAATCCGGTTCCACGTTGTGAATCTGCATGGATACTAATTGATCGGTATCCAGGTTTTTGTATCCCAGCTTTTCCAGATCGCTGATGTAATCGGTAGTGACGTTATGTATCTGCATAGAGACTAATCGCTCGGCATCCAGATCACTTATGCCCGATTCTCTCAGATCGCTGATGTAATCGGGAGTGACATCGTGGATTTGCATAGATACTAATTGTTCGGCGTCCAGATCATGAATGCCTGACTTTTCCAGATCGTTGATGTAATCGGGAGTGACATCGTGGATTTGCATAGATACTAATTGTTCGGTATCCAGGTATTTGTATCCCAGCTTTTCTAAATCGCTAATGTAATCCGGAGAAACGTCGTGTATGTGCATTGATAATAGCTCATCTTTGGATAGGTTGTCATAGCCTAAATCAGCCAGGCCGCGGACAAAATCAAGTCGTATATTGTGTATCATAAATGCCAATTCATCCCTTGATTTGCGGAGCCTGACACCATGATTTTTCAATTCCTCAATGTACTCCGGGTTTACCTTAAAGTACATTTCACCCTCGCCTTCAATATCATCGCCGGAATTATCATCGCGAACCATGTAGAAGGTGCCGGCGTCGCGCTCAATCATATAGCCCCAATCGGTGGGAGTTAGAATGCGTTCCAATTGTGATTCGGTGAAGGTATTTACATTTCTACCACCGCGATCAAAATCTATTTGTAATTGATATTTTCCGCGGCGTTTATCGATTTCCCAGTATCCCCGGAGATCTTCGTCATCCGGTTCGAATGATTGGGCAATTGATTTATCCGGTTGGGCGTAGGCGTTCGGGGCGGTTCCGCCCAGCAAACCCAGACCGGCGGTGAATATGACTGCCATTAATATTATGGTAGTGAGACCAAAACCGGACAAATTGCGATTTGTGGTTTCTATCTTAAGCATTCTATTTATCCTCCCTATAAGTGTTCTGCCCCCGGCCGCCACGGCCAATTGGGGTGCATTGCAGCGCAATCCCGCTAGCTCAGTCAACGCCCGGGCGTAAGCGATGTTATCGCCGCTTAGCGAGATTACTTCTTCATCGCAACATAGCTCCCGTTCGATTCTGATTTGTCTTGAGATCAACCAGGCGGCGGGATTGAAAAAGAGAATAGTTTCAAACATTTTTTGGAGATAATTGATTAACACATCGTACCGACGGATATGGATTAACTCATGCGTCAGCAGTAGTTCGATCTGTTGCACCGACAACCCGGAAAATGCCGACAAGGGCAAGAGTACAACCGGTTTAACGGCTCCGATGACACAGGGCATATTTATTTTGGATGATATGAGAATTTGCAGGGGACGCCTTAATCCAATTTTGTTGCCTAATTCTGTCCATCGCGTTTCCCATTGAGGGCTGGCTTTTGAAATCTCTCGACGGGTGTAATTGTGCGCCCGAAACCATCCGGCCAGATGATAAAACGAAAGAATCATCATGCCAACGTACCAGAGCAGAAATATCCCGGTTGACATCGGCGGAGTTGATATTGTTTGAGGAAAAGCTTGCGATGTTAAGGGTGTTTGCGCCTGTTGGTCTGAGGCGGGTTGCACAACGGTTGCGTTATTCGACTTTGGCTGAGCGTTGAGTTGAGCTATAGATTCCTGATTTCCCGAAAACATCAGGATCAGGGCTGTCGTTACAAAACAAGCCATTAATCCGGCCATCGCCGAGCAAGAAAGCGCGTAACGAAGTCGTACATTATCGCGGACGATATTCAGGGCGACAAATAATAAAACCATAATGACACCGCCCTGCCAGAGCGAATGGATTATTGCCCACGAAAAGGGTCGGACAATAGCTTCCAATGTGAGAAGTAAATTACTTATCATCCCGGCGGCCCTCCATTTCGTCCAGCAGTTTTCGGATTTCCGCCAATTCTTCTTTGGATGTAGGGCGGGAACTCAGGGCTTGCATAATCAAGCTTCCGGCCGAACCGTCAAAGACCTTATTAACCAGATGGATGACCATTGATTGCTGTGTCTGTTTGATTTCAATAGCGGGTGTATAGATATGAGCTCTCTGGCTTTCATCCCGGCTTACTAATCCTTTTTCGCTCATTATCTGGAGTATTTTCAAAACGGTCGTATATCCCCGTGGAGATTTGCCGGATAATAATTGGTGAACATCTTTAACCGTGCTGGGGCCGTTGGCCCAAAGGACGTTTAATATTTCGAGTTCCGCGTCGGTTGGTAATGATTGCCTGTCCGTCATAATTTTGTCTCTTGGTTTATTGTTTTCTACTATCATTTTCGTACGAAGTTGTTCGTAGAAAGTTTCATTATTTTGAAAAAATCGTAATTCATTGCTATCACAATTCTTAGCTCGATATAAAATTTGTGATTTTAATATCATCGTCATAAAATTATCAATTTATGAGGGGTAATAAATGTTTTTTGTAGTTTTTTCCAAATCACTCAATCTATCTTCTGCAAAAGAGCATTTTCCGGAAGGAAGCCATGCCCAGGATATTGATTATTGGCGGGACAGGGATGTTGGGACGGCCGGTTGCCGTCCATTTATTAAATGAGAATTTCCAGGTTCGTATTTTTACGACAAATGAGAATAGGGCAAAGGCATTTTTTGGCGACAGAGTGGAATACGCCCCGGGTGATGTCGGTAATATTGACAGCCTTCGAAAGGGCATTGAGGGCTGCGATGCGATATATATCAATCTAAAAGGGGGACCGTTGCCCGCCGATTATATCCGGATTGAACAGGAGGGATCGAAAAATATCTATCGGGCGGCTTTGGAAGTCGGAGTCAATCGCGTCGTCCAAATCAGCGAAGCTCGCGCCGATAAAAAGCATTCCCAATTTATTCATGAAAAAGTTAAATATGAAGCCGAAAAAGTTATGGTCGCCTCGGGGCTTAATTATACGATTTTGAAACCGACCTGGTTTTGCGAATCATTACCTCTATTTTTAAAAGACAACAAGGCCGTTTATATCGGAAGCGGAAAAACACTATTTCATTTTTTGGCGGTCGCCGATTATGCTCGCATCGTTGCCGAATGTTTTAAGTCGGATAAGGCGAACAATAAGATATTGACGATATTTGGCCCGGAAGCGATGCCGATTTCCGAAGCATTACGTCGTTTTTTGGAAATATGCCATCCCGATATTGCAATTGATAGACTCCCGATCTGGCTGGCCAAATTCTCGATGTTGTTTATGTTCAATAAAACTTTGAAATCGGCCGTGAACCTGATGGCCTTTTTTGATAAGCATGGCGATGATGAAGTGGAGACTTCCCCGGACGAAGCCGACCGGCTATTCGGCCGCAGCACGATCACGGTCGAGGAATGGGCCAAAATTTACCGAAAGATTGTTAAGGGGGTTTAGGCCAGATCAAACAGAAAGAATTCACAGCCGGTTTCGGCTTTGAATATAATATCTCTCTCGCCGCTTATCGCCGCGCCGTCTCCGGAGTAGAGTTTATCGCCATTAATGTTTAATTCACCCGATGCCAGTTGAATCCAGCCGTGGCGTTTTCTATCAAACCTGTAGGTAAGCGACTGGCCGCTCTCCAACGCCGAATCATACATATAGACATCCTGATAAACGTGAATAGTGTTATCCTTGCCATCGGGCGAAACAATCATACGCAGCATGTTCTGTTTTCCGGGAAAAGGAAATGTCTTCTGCTCGTATTCCGGATGGCGGCCCTTCTTGTCCGGCAATATCCAGATTTGAAAGAGATGCGTGGTCGTGTATTTGGAATTGTTCGACTCGCTGTGGAATATCCCCGAACCAGCCGTCATCCTCTGAACATCTCCGGGATATATCGTTGAACCGTCACCCATGCTGTCCTTGTGGGTCAATTCCCCCGACATCAGATAGGTGAAAATTTCCATATCCTCGTGAGGATGGGTGCCAAATTCGGTAGCGGGTTGGATTTTGTCCTCGTTGATGATGCGAAGCGCGCGGAAGCCGGTGAAGTTGGGGTCGTTATATTGCGCGAAAGAAAATGTATGATAAGTATCGAGCCAGCCATGATCGAAATGGCCGCGCTCTTCTGATTTACGTATTTTAATCATAAGGCTGCCCTTGTTCAATGTTTTGGATATCTAACAACAAACAAGACGGCGCAACGTTCCCGGAGAAAAAACTTGTTGATTTTTGGTATTACTTCGTAATACTTTAAGGAAATATTGATTTGGAGTCGCGGTTATGAAAAAACATAAAGATGAAGTAATAACATTCAAAGTCGATGAGACGCTGGCTGAGGCTCTCAAAAGCGTTCCCAACCGGTCCGAGTTTATCCGCGCGGCGGTGACCTCGGCTCTGGCGTCGACCTGCCCGTTATGCCAGGGAGCCGGATTTTTGACGCTCAGCCAAAAGGACCACTGGGATAGTTTTTCCCACTCTCATTCGGTCAAAGAATGCGATGATTGTCATGAAAAGTATATTTCATGCAAGCACACTATGAAAAAGATCATGAAGCAATAATGTGGATATTGGATAAATATGAAATGGTTTTGCGCAGGCTTTGTCTTTTCGTAATTATCTTTGCGCTGTTTTTCAGTAATCCCGGTGCTGATGCGCAAGAGAATAATGATAAAACAGATGCGTTCGTCAGTATTGTGCCTCAGAAATATTTTGCGGAAAGAATTGGCGGGAATTTTATCGACGTATCGGTTTTGATTGGGCCGGGACAGTCCCCGGCGACATACAACGCCACTCCGAAACAGATTGCCGCTTTATCCAAATCAGATATATTTTTCGCAGTCGGGGTTCCGTTCGAAGAGCGTCTTCTGAATAAAGCATCCAGACTATTTCCGAATATAAAAATTATAAAAACTCAGGATGGAATAAAATTGCGCCTCATGGAAGATCACGCGCATGACCATCGTCATGAGGATGAACATCATCGCGGCATATACGATCCTCATATCTGGCTCGATCCGCAATTGGTTAAAATACAGGCTGAAAATATTTGCAGCGCACTGAGTGAAAATTATCCACAGCAAAAAATATATTTTGAAGCGAATCTTGAATCGTTTGAATCTGAACTGGATTCTCTGGATTTACTCATAGCGGAGCTACTATCCGAATATTCCGGGCGGGGTCTATTGGTCTTTCATCCCGCTTTTGGGTATTTCACTGACCGTTATGGCCTGAGGCAAATCGCGGTGCAAGTGGAGGGAAAAGAACCGGGCGGAAAGCGTTTGGCGAAATTGATTGATTTTGCACGACGGGAAAAGATTGATGCGATAATCGTGCAGGAGCAATTTTCGCAAAGAACCGCGCAATCGATTGCCGATGAAATCGGATGCGAAGTGATATCGCTTGATCCATTGGCTATGGATTATTTGAGTAATATGATGTCCATGACGCGATCAATCAGGAAGGCTTTGAGCAGATAGAAGTTTTACTTATGAATAACGAATCGGTGGTCATATTCGAAAATACGTCATTCTCCTACAATGGACGCCTGGCATTAGTGGATGTCAATTTGCATTTCAATCATCTCGATTTTATCAGCGTCGTCGGGCCCAACGGCGGCGGCAAGACGACTATGCTCAAATTGATCCTGGGATTACTAAAACCGGATAAGGGCAGGATAAAAGTTCTCGGCCAATCCCCTGAAAAGGCTCGGAAGTTTATCGGATATGTGCCGCAGCATTTTCAGTTCGATCCTCAATTTCCTATTCGTGTCCGGGATGTGGTTTTGATGGGGCGTCTCAATAACGGCAAAAGCTGGGGTGGATTTGGAAAAGAAGATCAACTGGTAGCCGAAAAAAGCCTTGATGAGGTTGAGATACAGAATTTAGCGCTTCGTCCGTTTGGAGAATTATCGGGCGGACAGCGCCAGCGAGTATTGATTGCTCGGGCATTAGCTACTAACGCCAGAATATTGCTGCTGGACGAGCCGACGGCGCATGTTGATCTCGGCGTGCAGGACGAAATTTATAATCTTCTCCAAAAGTTGAATGAACTGATGACGATTGTCATGGTGACGCATGACGCTGGATTTGTCGCGCCGTTTATCAAATCGGTCGTGTGCGTCAATCAAAAAGTGGTCATGCATCCGACCCATGCCGTCACCGGCGATATTATAGCAAAATTATACGGCGGAGAAGTCCGCTATGTCAGTCATAGCGACGTTACCTGCCCGCATACCGAAGATTGTGAACGATGCGCCCTACTCCAGAAAACTGTAGAGAATTTACAGCATAAAGGCCACAGGGAGAATTCATCCGATGATTGAATTCTGGTCGGCGGTGGGAGAATATCAATTTTTACAATACGCCTTATTGACCGGGATTTTGGCGTCGATTGCCTGCGGAGTTGTCGGCAGCTATGTCGTAACGCGCCGAATCAGCTATGTTGCTGGAGCGATTTCTCATTTCATATTGGGAGGGATGGGAGCGACCAAATATTTTAATGTAGTTCATGGGTGGAATTGGCTGGAGCCTCTCCATGGCGCGGTTATTGCGGCTATTTTGGCGGCCCTGATTATCAGTCAGGTCAGTGTCCGGGCCAAACAAAGAGAAGATACTGTTATTGGCGCTCTCTGGGCGATGGGGATGGCTGTCGGCATTTTATTTATTTCGCAAACCCCGGGTTATAACGAAGATTTGATGAGTTATCTGTTCGGGGATATACTCTTGGTTACGGCGAACGACTTGTGGTTGATTGCGACCCTGGATATTTTCGTGATAGCGATGGCTTTCATATTTTATAATCAACTCCAGGCGATCTGCTTTGACGAAGAATTCGCCCGGTTGCGAGGCGTCAATGTCGAACTTTTTTATCTATTACTTTTAATCCTGACGGCGATGACGGTCGTATTGCTCGTTACCGTTGTCGGCATAATTTTGGTCATCGCGCTGATAACTTTACCGGCCGCGATAGCCGGACAGTTTACCAATTCATTGGGACGGATGATGGTTCTCGCTACTATATTGAGTTTGTTCTTCACGACCCTCGGATTGAGCTTTAGCTACGGCCCCAACCTCCCGGCCGGAGCGGTGATAATAGTTGTGGCGGGGATTATATATTTACTGACAATATGGATTTTAAGACTGAGTTCAATGTTCGTATCGCGAAGAGCCGAATACTAAACCTATATAATACTTGCGGAATTAGTCCTAGGATTTTTGGACATGGCATCTGGATAAATTATTGAATAGACAATACTTAAAAGCAATCTGTAAAAATTATCAAAAAATTGATACCCAAGAGTGGCGATCAACATAAAGAGTAGAATAATTGGAAAAAGTAACAAAAATATAGGTGATCTTTTTATGAAATTCAGACATAGGCATAAGCTCATCCTGTTTAGTAGGTGTTTAACATCATTTCTTATATCATGATCATCGATACTGTTTATCAAATCATTCACATAAATTATACCTTTACTAAGTTCACTTCTTTTCCATAGAATTATAGGGATAAAGAAAAAAACATTGGTTTTATGAGTAAATCTGATACTCGAATTAAACATTTCTCTTAAAACAAGATACGATTCAGAATTATTATCTATTTTTCCATCTGCGGCAATATCAAATAATTTGTCGCGCAATTCAAATAATTGCTGGCGGGTCACATCAATAACATATTGTCGCCATAAAAAATATATAAATATAAAAGCACAGCCAATGACAATAACCCCTGAAGTAGCATTCATGTATACATTGAAAGTATCCATTTTATTCCTCTTTCGGGGTTTGACCAGTTTCGGTTAAACCGCTGGATGTTCTATTTGGATCTATTTGTATTTCCAAATCTTTGATTCTACCCTGTAAATATTTAGTTTTCCTATATCTAAGTCGTTGCTGTAGCACGCCGTAAGAACCAGCTAAAAGGAGCAAAACCCAATAAATAATTTTTTCAATGCCTATTTTCGATAATACATGAAAAAAAACATTAACATCAGCATCAGCCTTAATGTTTATGTCAGCTTTAAGAACACCTCCAGTCATTGAGTCTATGGTCAAATAAGTACAAATTAAAAAAACAACTATGATTACAGAGACAAACCCAAATCTGATTAAGCCATGAACTTTGTCGAATACATCAAACCATAGTCTTATACGCTGGTCATCGGTAAATTTATTCATTTTTTCTACAGATATTTCGATAAATAATTAAATTTCGCCTAACATTATACTAAAATGCACAATTTATTGAATATCGTCAATGATTTTTTATGACCTCAAAATCTCCCTACTGAAGCTTATGCTTAATAAACTCGGCAATTTCGTATTTTCATCTAAAATACTGCACTTTTTGTCGCTATTTACACTCTCTGTCAGTAGCAAAATTATGATCTTTGGTTTCTATTTTTTCATCCTCCGTCAATTTTAGCCTGAAAACATCGAACATGGTGACGAAAACTGCGGCGATAAAGGGGCCGAGGACAACACCCAATAACCCGAACATACCGATGCCGCCCATGATTGAGATAAATAACAGCATCGTGTGCATTCCAGTTTTGCCGGAGACCAAAAGCGGCCGCAGGAAATTATCGATTTGACTGACAATGACCGTTCCCAGAATCAAAAGCAGTATCCCTTTGACGATCGATCCCGAAAAAATCAAAATAATCCCGGCCGGAATATATACCAAAAACGGGCCGACGACAGGTACAAAGGCCAGAAAAGCCATGAAGGCGCCCCAGAAGACAGGAGATGGCAGACCCATTATTAAAAACAGTAGCCCGCCCAAAAAACCCTGAATCAATGCCACTACCACCCCGCCGTACATAGTTCCTTCAATAACTTTGCGAAGATGGTTGAAAGTACTTTCGGTTTTATCGGGCGAAATGGGAATGATTGATTTTATCTGTTTAAGAAGGCCGGAGCCGTCACGGAAAAAATAAAACATGAAAAAGACCATCAGGAAGAAATGGAAGATAACTATCCCGGCGTTGGTTAGAATTTTAGTCGTTTGCGTCAGGGCTACTCGCGAGACGGCCTGCAATGATTTTTCGATAATCACTCTAAGATCGAGCTGCGAAATATCAACATAAGGTTCCAGTTTATCCTGAACCACCAAATACATCGGCGAGTTTTTTATATCAATCAATTTATCAAGATTGCCTTCGTCAACCCACGCCCGAAAATGATCAAAAGTCGTGATCGCTTCCTGAACCAAAGCTGTTCCGATATATACCGCCGGACCGATAATCAACAGCACTATCAAAAGAGTAAGTAAAAGCGAACGCAGGTTAGGCGAATTTATATATTTTTCAATTTTCTGGTATAGGGGATAAAAAATGATCGCGAATATCGCTGCCCAGCATAAGGGGACAAGAAACGGAGCCAAAAGACGGTAAAAAAGATAGAATGACACGGCCACAATGCCGAGGAAAATCGTCATCAACAGATGTTCTTTTTTCATGAAAGCCGCCTTTGAAACGGCAGAGGCCGGGCCGGACAATAATTACTGCTTGCCGTTGTCTTTTTTATCTTTTTTCTCTTCTTTTTCCAGCGCTTCGAGTTCGGCCGGGTCGATTTCGATCCGGGGCTGGGCGATCCCCAGCCAGCGCTGATACCATTTCCAGTTTTTCTTTTGCTCTTTATATTTTTTCTTAATCAGTTTCTCTGTACGATACGAGACGGTGTCGAGCCGTTCAATTTTCTGGAGCAGGTTTTCGATATTTTCCCGACGTTCCAATGCCTGGCGGAGATCATCATAATCCTTGATAGTGAAAACCGATTGCACGATCGGCTGAAAAAAGACCATCGCCTGCGCCCCGATATAATTGAGCGGTTTGACCGATTCGAGAAACATGATCGCCGGAACCGCCATCCGCCATTGGATAACTTTCTGGGCGACTTTCTCCAATACGGCGTCTTCTTCAGGGGGAATATTAGTCGGGTCTTTAGTCGGATCACTTCCCGAAGAAGAAAACATCTGCTTAAAGATACTCATGCGTCATCTTTCTCAAAATCAATTTTGGATTTTACGATTTTCATGACCTCGTCTTTGTTCTTCTCAAATTTTATATAGATACCGCGGAAATTTTCCAGCCGTGTCGGCCGCGCGAAAGGCGAAAGCAAGACCCCGTTTTTATCCGGATAATACGAGCGGTACTGCGACCATTCCTTGCGCAGAGCCTGGGTCTTGGTTTTGACGATGAAATGATCTTCATAAAAGAAATAGCGGGTCGGGAAAAAGAACCCCGATAACGCTCCAAAAAGTATGACCGCTCCCAAAAATGTCATGAAAGCCGAGTAGGTAACAAAATAAGTCAGGACAAGACAGATAAACATTACCAGAATAACGAGAGTCGATACGGTTCGATTGCGTTTGATGGGGTGGCAGAGATATTCGTAAAGGGGGGCCGGTTTCGAGCCGGTCGAATTTACCAAATCGTCGTTCTGGATATTTTTGTTTTTGGCTTCCATACGGCAATTAGTTTTCGCTTTGCTCCGGAGGCGGTTCTATTTTGTAGCGTTCTTCTTTGACCTTGTTAAGATATTCCATGAGTTCTTTGGGGTCGATCATTTTTTTGTCCACCATGAGCCGGACGAGTGCTTCCTGGGCGAGGTTATTTGAGAGGGTTAATTCCTCAAATGTAATTTCCCGCACTTGCCCATTGACGACAAGTTTTAACGCCGGGGGTTTTTTATCCGTCATAATAAACCTTTCTAAAGTTCCGATTCGCCGCCCTCTTGCAGGTCGAAACCCCTGCGGTTTCGACATTGCAACAACTCGAGTTTGTGGGTCGGGTTCCAAGCGCAGACCCGAAAGGGTCGATGCGAAAAACTCGACACAGTTTTTAAGCGCCAAATCAGTTTTATTTACAGCACGTAATAATACGCAAAAAGGAGATAATTTACAAGAGGTGGAGGGAGATGATATTGGCTGAAATACAGTGAGTGTTTTCTGATTTCAGAGAACTATATTTCGCGGCGTTTACTTGATTTGTAGCGATAACTCTCGAGTTATCGGTAGAACCGTAGATCAAAACTCCTGCCTTTTTTATTGCCTTACCTGCCTCACAAATCTGTCATTCCCGGGTTGACTTATAAATAAAAAATTTTACTCTTGTAGGTGAGGAAATCCTATGGCCTTTAGCGAACCTGAAAAAAAAGAATACGAGATAGCAGCGGGTGCGTTTCTTGAGAAACGCAGACCGCCTGAGAACATTCGGGATCAACTGGACATCGGGTTCAGGATCAAGGGTCAGAGTATCGAAATAATCGAAATTCGACCTGTTTGGAATAATCCCGAAGAGAAAATGGAATCTCCTGTCGCCAAAACAACATATGTGCGAAAACAGAATGTGTGGAAGGTTTATTGGCAGAGGGCTGATTTGAAGTGGCACGGCTATTCTCCCAAACCAGAAGTCAGTAGCATTGAGGAATTTCTTGATTTGGTAGATGAGGATGCAATGTGCTGTTTCTGGGGATAACTCGAAATGCGGAGATAGATTCGTCTATGAATGTATATTAACCTATTGATGCATTTAAAATCAATTTATTCAAAGGCCATGGAGAAAATATGCGTGCCAGATTAGTTATTATAGTTGTATTAAGTCTATTCATCTCAACTACGATAAGTGCAACCGATATCACGACCGCGATTGACTCCGGCTATATCGATCAAGTCAGGGATATTTTGCAGCAGAACCCGGATCTTTTGAATTCAAAAGACGATGAGGCACTGACACCTCTAAATAGAGCATCTTACAAAGGCCAAATAGAAATAGTCAAGTTACTTCTGGAAAAGGGCGCCGATGCCACGATTGGCGATAATGAAAATAGCCAGCCGATACACAACGCAGCTATCGCCGGTTATATTGATGTTGTAAATTTGCTGCTCGCTCACGGGGTAGACATAAATGGGCGGGATAACAATGGCATGACGCCACTGATGTTTGCTGCTGCGTATAGACAGCGGGAGGTGGTGGAACGACTGTTAGTACTTGGCGCCGACATTTACCTCAAGGACAATATTGGTCGCCCCGCGTTTTTTAAAGCTCAGATGTCCAGACGGGTTGAAATCGCCGAACTGTTGGTTCAATCGGGAGTAGATGTTGACGTTATATCGAGCAAACCGTTTGCGCCCATCACCTGGGCTATCAGAAACGGTGATTTGGCTATGATAGAAATGCTTGTTGTCAACGGAGCCAATATTCAACAAACCACTCCACTCGGCGAATCGTATCTGCATTTTGCGGTTTTCTTCAATAAGCCGGAGCTCGTGGAGTATTTTATTAACAATGGAATTGACGTAAATACTGTTAAACTCGGAAATCTGACACCATTACACATTGCTGCCGTTGTGGGTTTTTCAGACATTGCTGCATTTCTGATTGACAAGGAAGCCGAACTTAATATCCGAAGCACCGACGGCGGCACCCCGCTCCATTTTGCCCGGGCGGCAAGAAATCATGCTATAGTGGATTTATTGCTGGAAAAGGGAGCTGAAGACGGCCCGCGTAATTTTACGGAATATAGGGGAAAGTATCTGGGTGCGAAAACGCCTGGTGATGAACCCGAGCCTTTTGTTCCGGAATTATTTCAGGATATTTACAGACCTCACAGCCCGCCGGTGTTTTCGCCTGACGGAAAGGAACTATACTGGCAGGCTATGTTTATGAGGGGCGTCAACAATGCGTCCCGAGTTTGGTTCATGAAAGAAGAAAATGGATTATGGCAGGCGCCTCAAGTGGCATCCTTCGCGGATTATCCTTCGGGTGGACCTTTATTTTGCTCGAATGGCAACAAACCTCATATACAATTCCATGAAACCCCGCGACGATACCACCGATTTGGCTGAGGATCTTGATTTGTGGATGGTGGAAAGGAGCGGCGAAGGCTGGTCCGAGCCAATTCACCTTAGCTCTCCACTCAATGCCGATGGATCCATGGAATCGTATTATCATTTCGCCGATGATGGCACAATATATATCCGGAAAGGCAATCGCGGTTTTGTTCAATATGGACTTATTGATGGAAAGTACGAGGAGATTGGAACCGTAGGCGACTTCTTTGATACTGATTTCGTCGATACGTGTAAATCGATGAAGCATATTATCCTGAGTTCGGATAGGCAAAGGGATAGATTCCATTTTGAACTTTTTGTTAGTTTCCATGAGCCAGACGGCCGCTGGACAGAGCCAGTGTATCTGGGTGATAGACTGCATCAGGGCGAAAGAGTGGAATATGGCCAAATCTCACCTGATGGAAGGTACATGTTTATTAGCAGGGACTTCAGATTCTACTGGATTGACGCAGGAATAATTGAAGAACACCGACCCTGAGCCGAGCGCGCAACGTCTTTTGTTGCGCGGGTGGCCCGTCCGAAAAATAAGCGAAGCGCTTTTTCGGGTGGGATTCCCGCATCTATCGTTTGCAATTATCTCATACATTTTATGCATTTTCCGAAATCATCCGCATATGTAATATGGAACATATTGCAAATAAGCAATCACCGGGTTAAGTATGAATATGCAAATTTTATGTCGTGTTTCTCGCTATCGCTCGGAACGCCGACCTACGGCAGGTGGTCATTGTGGATGTGAAAACTTTTAAGGAGAATGCGAAAAAGCAACCCTGGAAAACAGTTAATGGGCTATGTGTTCAGGATGGAGAGACCATAAAATTTGAAAGAAATAGCGGCAGATACTTATCAGAAAAGCATGTGATTAAGGGAATCTCAGATAAGCAGAGACCCGTTGAAATTCAATTAGATGATATGCGATTCATTAATGTTAGGCCTCAACCCACAGCGGCCAACAAAATCGTGAAAGTTACAGCTACGACAGTAATTTTAGGTGGATTCCTTCTCTTATTGCTTTCCAATGTTGAACTTGATTACGATGTAATGTAGCATATTGGCATCGAATGGTCATCGAGAGCAACTCTTGACCATTCGAGGCGATTTTTGTATTTTCAAAATTATGAAAGGGACATACCGTGTTTTTGAAACCTTTCTATCAGAAATTCAGCTTGCAGCATTAGGTTTTCGCAAAATAGGTCAAAGCGCACATAAAAGGAGGGTCTATTATGCCGGTGAAAAGATACTTTTCATAAGTGGGTCGTTAGGGCTGGGACATATCGTCCGGGATTTGGCCATCGCCAAAGAACTACGCCGGGTCCTTGCGCCGGGATCTTCTCACTGAAATATCCATCTATCGCCTTGGTTAAATCATTAGCAGACAGGTCCCCGGCTGTTGATGTGGCAGCAAATACATACACTGTCGATAATGTGGCTACAATAAGCCTTAATACTGAAAACATATTTCTAATCATTGTCTCTTTCTCCATTGTTATTGGATTAGACGTTTTTCATTCCTTCGGTAAGAGTGTTCCTCGTCATGCAATTGTTTGAAATGTATCCATCCTCTTGGCGGATAATTTGCATGCAAACATTGAGCGCGTTCGGCTCGTGCTCCACGGTGCGCGAATCGGCAGTTTCACACAGGCTCCGGTCAATCGCACAGCAATGTCTCAATTCCTCAAATGTGTCGGCTGGTGATGCGGTTGAAGATGCGACGTTCTTTGGCGTGGAACTCGATAAAAACGATGATGAGGAAGAAGAAAAGAACATCATTAGAATCAGCGCCAGGAATGCGGCGATGACAATCGCTATGACGATAGTGCGCCACATGATTCCTTGTTTTGCTCTCCTGTAGGCGATTAACTCGTCATTCTGAGTGAGCGGAACTGGCGTTTTTTGCGACAATGCCGACGCGGCAGATTGTTTTACCAGTTTTGCAAGTTGCGGGTCAGCTTCGAGATACTTCTCAACAAGCTTGCGAGACTCTTCGCTCAGCTCGTTGGCAAAATACAGTGGCAGTAAATCCAGAATTACATTTCGTGATATTTCCATGATTAATAGACCTCCTCTTCAATAAAAGTTGCGATCAGCTTCTTGCGGACTCGGTGTATCTTCACCTTGGTATTTGCAAGAGACAGACCCAAGACACGCGCGATTTCGTCGTACGACAATTCATGCTGAACGCGGAGAATAAAAGCAGCACGATCGACCTCCGATACAGTTTTCAACACATTCCAAACTCTCCGCAAGGCTTGTTTGGACTCGACAAGTCTGTCTGGTCCGGGGGCGGGATCCGGATAATCATCTTTAAGATCTACCTGGAGCTTTCTCTTTCTCTGATGTTCCAGATAGATATTTCTGGCAATCGCAAAGAGGTATGCCTTGAGGGTTTCGGTCCGGATTTGACTCCGCCGTACCCACGCCCGCACAAACGTATCAGAAGTGATATCCTCTGCCTCCGAACGGTCGCCGGATAACCATAAGGCGAAGCGATAGATGTCGTTAGCATAAGATTCATACAAGTTTCGGAATTCAAGCATAACACTCCTCTAATCATTTATCTACTCATGATATGCACAAGCCGGCAAAAAGTTACAAAGTATTTGGAGTGGGTGTTTCTTATTCCGTCAGCTCTTTAGCGCGGCAGTACCCCGCCGGTCATGAGATAAATCTTGTTGCCGCTATTTTATATTCATGGTCGTTGCAGGCAGATGTGAAACTCCGCCGTCCGCGAAGTTAAGTTGATTCTATCTTATGCAAAACCATTAATTCATAATGTCTATTTATAAGAGGTATTGTCTTTCCAGAGCATATTTACAAATTTCCAGCGTTTTCCATCTTTGTATAAATGTATTAAATTTATTCCTCTTTTAAGCGGCTCTGCATCATTTATATTAGCTCGCGCTTCATAAGTACTAATAACGGTTGAAATGTTTTCAAATACTTCTATATTCTGCACGGACCAGGTTTCAAAAAAATCATGCTGATTCAAAATACTTTCAAGTCGCTCTATATATGATTCGATGTCCATGGCTGATGGGAGTGGAGCATCATCGCCTGCGGGAACGGGAATAACAGTTGCTCCGGTTATGAAAAGAGAACGCATTCTGTCCCAATCGCGCTTTTATTTCGCGTGTCCGGAAATTATATCATAAAATTCTTTTATTATTGATTCGATGGCTGATTTATCAAACGTGTCCATGATTTACTATCTCACATTGGTATTGATATCTTATTGTTTAGAGGTTCCAAATTGACGCCATTCATCCTTTATATATTTTCACGAACGGAATTTTTTATTGAGAGCTTCCAGGGCGGCGTCGGGAACGAGGCCGGATATATCGCCGCCGTTAGCGGCGACTTCTTTGACAATCATCGATGACAAATAAACCCACGACAGGGCTGGCATGAGAAAGACAGTTTCAATATCGTGGATTATGCGGCGATTCATCAGAGCCATCTGAAATTCAAACTCAAAATCGGATACCGCCCTGAGGCCCCTGATAACGGCACAAGCGCCGACGTCGCGGGCATAATTAGCCAAGAGACCTTCGAATGATTCCACCCGAACGCGGTCTTTGCCGGCAACTGCCTTTTGAACAATCTCCAGTCGTTCATCTATCGTAAATAGAGTTTTTTTGGTACTGGCTTTGGCGACGGCGACAATTAATTCATCAAAGAGTCCGATGGCTCTTTCAATAAGAGATATATGACCATTGGTAGTCGGATCAAAAGTTCCGGGGTAGATGGCGATTTTCTTTTCATTTTTATTCATAATGAAATACCGATACGGCCGAATCTCCGAAACGGCGCGTTTTTATTTTTCGTACATCTTCGGGAACAATATTCCCGGCATGTTCCAAGATAAACAATCCTCCCGGTTTTATCAAAGAGTATTCCGATATTTCAGATGCGAGTCGGTCGGGTTCTATCAAATCATACGGAGGATCGGCAAAGATAATATCGAATCTTTTTGATTCACTTTTAAGGATTTGGAAAGCTTTGATATAATCAGCATTCAATATGCGGGCCCTTAATTCAAGTGAATCCAAATTGGTTTTGATAATACCGGTGGTTTTGCGATTTTTTTCAATCAATATCGCCGACGCCGCGCCCCGGGAAAGAGCTTCGATAGCCAGCGCTCCCGAGCCAGCGAATAAGTCGAGAATGTCCGCGTCTTCGATATCATGCTGGATCATTGAGAAGATCGCTTCACGGACGCGGCCCAGGGTAGGGCGGGTATCGCGGCCGGAGGAAGTTTTGATAATCCGCCCCTTTAGATGTCCTCCGGTAATTTTCAGGCTCATTCGACCGCCAATCCGAGGGGGATCAAATACATTTCCAGCGGAAATGATTTTTCATTATCGGGAAGCGATTGAAAATAACCTTCATGAAATTTCGGCAGGGTCAATTCCATTGCCATTTGTTCGTCGATAGCCGATATGATAATTTCATCGCGCGCGCAACCGCCGCATACAATTAAACGGCTTAAAGGAATAGTGACGCCGTCGTTGAATAATTCGTTTTGCTGATAACTCAGAGCCATCCTTAGCTCTCCGGCCAGCTTTCGAGCCAATTCGACGCTCATATCATCATGGATTTCGGCTTTGAGATAATCAATGGCTTGTAGTTTTCGCTTATAAATATATGCGACTGTGATTATATCCGACTCGATATTAATCAGAGCCTGCAAATCTCCCGGTTCGATGCGGCAGAAAGTCAGATACCCGGCGGTCAGGGCGACAGCGTCGAGTTTGAATCCTGAAGGGCGGCGAATTTTTTTTTCACATTCTTCTATAAGTTCATCAACAACATGGCGGCGATAGGCAATCGTTAAAAATTGCTGAAAGCCGTTATCGGATTCCAGCGGAAGATTATCAAAATAGAATTCGTTTTCGGGCTCGAGAAGACATTGCGACATCTCAAATTGCGCGATGGCCGAAGCGTTAAAAAGGGAGCTTTGCTTTATTTTCAATTTCTTGATCTGAGCAATGCCATTGCCAACGCTGAAAAAAATCCGACCGACATCAAATTCGCAATTTTCGAGACTGTCAAATTGTTGGATTGATTTGACAATAGGCCGGGCGCCGTCATGAGAAACTCGGGCAATCAAAAAACCGTGGTCGATACGCGTCAACCCATATATATCCGATCCGTTGTTCATGGCATGGTTACTTTGAGATAAGGTTTAATCTGTTTTAACTTAGCCTCTCCGATTCCGAGCACGTTCACAATAGAATCAACCGCGGGGAATTTACCGTATTGGGCACGATAGTCAATAATTCTTTGCGATAAAATCGGTCCCAAACTCGGGACGAGCTCCAGCGAGTCGGCGGGAGAATAATTGAGATCGACTTTCAGATTGGTTTCCAATGATTCAATTTGAGAAATCTTCCAGGCGCTGGCGGGACGCAACGGTTTGATATAATAATCACGAATAAATTTATAACTCCCGGCCATAACAACTATAACCGCCAGCACTACCAGCGTCCGCATTTGCTCCCGGGAAAAATCAAAAAATCTATTCATGGTAACAACGTCCTGCCTCAAAAAAATATACGTCATGCATGTAAAAAAACAAGAGACGAAAAAGAAAAAAGATATGTCAAAGAAATAAAACTCAGAATTAATTATCGGATATTTGATAGACCCCGGCAGTCTTATACAGATCGCACAGCCGGGAATCAAACAGGTCGAGGAAGGCGTGGGCTGATTTTTTGAATTTGGTATGAGGAGGAACTCCGGTACAGAAACGCAGATAATCCTTTAATTCATCATCAAAACGTTGTTGAATTATTAAACCTTTGGTATCTCCGATTGAAAACTCGAACATGAGAGCGGCGTCGGCTTCGTTGGCGGTCATAAATGAGAGGAGATGCTCGCTGGAGCGGGCCGGAATGAGTTTGTTCTGCAGGGTATTGTACAGACGGCGATTGTTGAGAATGCGGCGCGCCAGTTTACCTTCGTATTCCCACTGAGGATTAACTATCGCCACGCGCCTTAGATTTTTGTCTTTCCAGTTCTTGACATCTTTGCAGGCGGGGCCGTTAACGCGAGTGACCATGACATAGGATAAGCGGAAGGCGCAGGAGTAGATATTCCTGTCGAGAAGGCTGTTTTTGATGAGTTGATCGTGCCGTTTGGGATTGTTAATTATAAAAAGATCGATGGCGGCATCGGATTTGGCCAGTATTAATATACTGTCGGAAGCGACGTAGCGGATAGTCACGGCAATATCGTTGTCTCGTTTAAACTGCGTGGCGACGGTATCAAGCAGTCCTTCGAGATATTCCGGAGCCGCAACTGTCAGACGCGCCTGGATACTCCTCGGCACCTCAACGCAGGAAAGGAGGGGGCATACCCCAATGATGATTAAAACCTGAATTAATCGTTGCATACTAATTGATGGTATTATTAGCCAATATTCATTTCAACAAAAAAAGGCGAGAGCAAAAAAGCCCTCGCCTATTATTGTTAATATAGATTAAGAGCGCCTAATTGACGCTTGAAATTATAACCTCACCCAGATTGAGAGCGCGGATGCCAGGTTCGATCTTTTCCCGGTCGCCGACTACAATTATAAGCAACGCGTCGGGGTGAATTTTCTTTTGGGCCAGTTCATTGGCTTTATTCATGTCAACACCATTAATCTTGCCAATATACGTATTCCAATAATCCATCGGCAGGCCATAGGATACCAGCGTACCGAGCTGGCCAGCGATACCGCCGATGGTTTGGAAGCCCCGCGGATAACCGTTGGCGTAATTATTACGGCTATCGGTGAGTTCCTTGTCGGTAATGGGAATCTCACCTCGGATACCTCGGATTTCCTTCATGAATTCGGTAAGCGATTCGATCGTCTTATCGCCCTGAACCTGAGAGTAGCAGGCGAACGCTCCCTGGCCTTTACGGGAGGAGAAGATCGAATAGGCCCCGTAAGTATATCCTTTATCCTGGCGAAGGTTTAGGAATAATCGTCCAGTCGAGCCGCCGCCCAGTATATTGGTTACGACTGTTGAAGGCACATATTCGGGGTCTTTGCGGCTTTCAATTAAGTTGCCGGCAAAGATCACGCTTTGAGTCGCTCCCGGTTTGTCGATGATACATATTTTTGTCTCAGGCAGAGGCGCTACACGCTTCAAAGAAGTTTTGGGAATATCACCCTTCTTCCAATTCTTGTATGCCTTTTCCAGCCAGGATTTGGCTTCATCCAGAGTAATGTTACCTACGACTACCGCGGCGGTGTTATTGGGCCGATAATATTTTTTGTAATAATTCTCCAAATCAGAGCGAGTGATAGCCGTAATTGACTCTTCGGTACCCGTGCCGGTGTACGGTTGGCCGTATGGATGATCCGCGCCGTACAGCTCGCGATTGAACGCTTTGTAGCAAGTCGTAAACGGCTGCATTGCCTCCTGCTTAATGCGACCCAAATAAATTTGTTTCTGCCGATCGAGTTCTTCCTGAGGGAAAGTTGGATTGATGACTACGTCGGCCGTCAAATCCAAAGCCGCATCAAAGTTCTTCTTCAGAACATTTAGATTGACGAAAGTATTGTCCCAGCCGCTGCCGACTCCGAAATCGGCTCCGAGGGCGCGGAAAGCGTCGGAGATTTCCAGAGCGTTTCTGGTTTTGGTACCTTCATTAAGAAGTTCGGAGGTCAGCGATGAAGCTCCCGGTCGATCTGAAGGATCGCAATCATAACCGCTATTAATAATCAGGTTACATTGAATCAGCGGTAAATCATGATCTTCGACCAGGTATAATTCTATTCCGTTAGATAGCGTCGCGGTCTGAATAGTCGGTGGCGTGAAGGACGGCTTTTCGGCTCCGGGAGGATTTACTGCCATATCGATGGCTAACTCAGATGCCGATAACTGGCTTTTTGGATAAACTGAAAGAACAGCTCTTTTGTCGGACTGCATATATGTTCTCATATATTTCAAAATGTCATCAATAGTTGCGTTTTCATATCGAGCTTTATCCCAGTTGAAAATATCCGGCTCGCCAAGGAATATATTGTAGGCGTTCATTCTATCGGCCATGCCGCCAAAGCCACTTATATTATCGAGCTGGCGTATGAATCCGGATTCCCAATTGATGCGGGCCAGTTCAAATTCTTCGGGAGTGATGCCGTTGGTCATGATATCATTTAAGATATTGTTAATTTCCTGCTCGATTTCTTCAAGAGATACACCCGGTTTGGCGGTCGCCTGAATTTGGAAATGACTGCCGATTTCACGCGATGATTGAAAGGCGGCGACATCCTGAGCAATTTGCTTATCGTAAACGAGAGATTTATAAAGGCGCGAAGTCTTTCCATCGGTGAGAATACTGGCCAATAAATCAAATTCGGCATCGCCCGGCGCGTAATACGGAGGAGTATGCCAGACCATGTGAACGCGTGCCAGTTCCACATTATCCTCGTACGAAGCCCGCTTTTCAGAGGTCAAAACCGGCACCCAGTTATGATTTCGCTTCACTTTGGGCCCCGAAGGAATCGGTCCGAAATATTCATCTACCCATTTCTTAGCCTGGGCAGGATCAAAATCACCCGCAATGCAAAGCGAAGCATTATTGGGCGCATACCAGGTTTTGAAAAATCCTGAGACATCGTCCATTGTAGCCGCTTCCAAATCCTCAGTGTATCCTATCGTAATCCAGCTATAAGGATGATGCGGCGGATAGAGCATTTCACGGAGTAGTACACGCACTTGGCCATAAGGCGCTTCATCGTAGTTTTGACGTTTTTCATTGATGACCACGCTGCGCTGATTGTCAAGGCGCTCCTGGGTCATGGCCGGCAAAAGGTATCCCATTCGGTCGGCTTCCAGCCAGAGAGATTTTTTCAGATAATTGCTGGGCATAGTTTCCCAGTAGCGGGTTCCATCGGAATTGGTTCCCCCGTTATTGATTCCACCAAAGACAGCAATATCTTCGGCAAACAAGACGTCATGATGTTCCGAACCCTGAAACATCAAATGCTCAAATAAATGAGCAAACCCGGTTCTTCCCCGGACCTCGTTTTTCGAACCGACATGATAGTAAACATTGACCGTTACCATCGGTATGGTATGATCTTCATACAGGATCACATCCAACCCGTTAGGCAGGGTGTATTTTTCAAATTTCAGCTCGGGCAGGTCATCGGCTAAAATCGATGATACAAAAAAAGCCGCCATCGCCACACAGACGACCGCGACTACGCGGTAACTCCTCATAATAAATCCCTTTCTGATTGATATTTATTTTGAGTGAAACGTATAGTCATAATAGTGTAGAATATACAAAAATTTAGCCCCTCTTGCCGCTAAATATTAAACGAAAAACGAAGTGTAATTGTTGCATGTGGGAGAAGGGAAATGAATAGTTATCCCTTCGGATAAATCGCACTCAATTAATCCCAATTGTAAAATCTCACACCAGTACCGTCTGCTCTCTTGCGGGGCCGGTGGAGAGGAGCAACAGTTCTACATTAAGTTCCCGGCAGATGAAACCGACGTACTCGCGAGCCTTCTGAGGCAGTTCGGTGTATGAAGTCACTCCCTGAGTTGATTTTTGCCAGCCGTCAAAAGTCTTGTAAATCGGTTTGACATCGGCGATGCGGCGCATATCGGTCGGGATATTTTCGATTATCTCACCGTCGAGTTCATAAACGGTGCAAACATTGATTTCATCGAAATGATCAAGGACGTCGAGTTTAGTTATCGCGATTTTGTCGATGCCGTTTATGCGGCAGGCGTGTTTGAGCTGAACCAAATCGAGCCATCCCGTTCGCCGCGGGCGGCCGGTAGTAGCTCCGAATTCTCCGCCATGTTTACGCAGCTTTTCTCCGATTGAATTATCCAGTTCGGTCGGGAACGGTCCTCCCCCGACGCGGGTGGTGTAGGCCTTGACGATACCAACGACTTCATCAATCATCCCCGGGCCGATCCCCAGTCCGGTCAAAGCTCCGCCGACGGTCGTATTCGATGACGTGCAATATGGATAAGTTCCCAGATCAACATCGAGCATCGCTCCCTGAGCGCCCTCAAACAAAATCACGGCTCCGCTCTGATGCCCTTCATGCAGCATCAGGGACGTATCGGTCATCATCGATTTGAAAATCGGACGCACGGCAATCAATTCGCCCATTAGTTTTTCACAGTCAACTTGTTTTTCCGGGGGGAGTTGGTCGAGCATATATTTTTTATTACGGCAATGGGTTTCGATTTTGTCACGCAGCCTATTATCGTCGAACAAATCGGCCAGTCTGATACCAGTCCGTTCGACTTTATCCTGATAAGCAGGACCGATGCCGCGTCCGGTCGTACCGATACCCTTTTTGCCCCGCTGACCTTCTTCAAATCCGTCCAGAGCGAGGTGATACGGCATAATCAGATTAGTAGCGGCAGAGATAAATATACGGTCGGTATAATCGATTCCGGCTTTTTTCAGCGTATCCAATTCTTCGATAAAGACAAAAGGATCGAGGACGACACCGTTGCCAATCAGGCAAACTTTTCCGGGATGGATTATACCCGACGGAATCAGGTGCAAAATATATTTTTGACCTTCAACGACAATCGTGTGACCGGCGTTGTTGCCGCCCTGAAAGCGGGCAACCATATCGGCTTCTCGGGAAAGTAAATCAACAACTTTGCCTTTACCTTCATCGCCCCACTGTGAGCCGACTACGACGCGGTTTTTTCTCTCTATGCGACCGCCCTGCGTATCCATTGTAAAACCTCTTTTCTCCCAGTATTGTTTTTGGCGGAAAACGGAATTAAATTTCCCTCGCTTTCATCGCCGTACAAAATTCTCTTCAATTTGCTAATGGCTAAATTAAGCTGGCTTCGTTTGAGCTTGTCGGTTTTAGTCATAACAACGACAAACGGCAACTGACGATTTATGATCCACTCCAGTAACGTCATATCGTCGGGCTGGATATCGCGGCGGCAATCGAGAAGCAGGACCAGCCCTTTCAGGTTTTCGTTGGTCGTCAGATAGCCTTCGACCAGTTGTCCCCATGATTTTTTGACTTTGAGTGGTACTTTGGCGAATCCGTAACCGGGCAGATCGACCAGGTAGAATTTGTCTTCGACCAGAAAGAAATTGAGCGCCTGGGTTTTTCCGGGGGTGGATGAGACTTTGGCGATTTTTTTGCCCTGAGTGATCTGATTTATCAGGGCTGATTTGCCAACGTTGGAGCGTCCGGCGATGGCGACCGCTTTGCGAGTATCAGATGGAATTTTCCTGTTATCATAATATGAGGCTATAAAATTAGCGGCGAGCAGACCACTGGCCACGGGAAGGTCACCTCCGGAAAATTACGTCTCTTGAAGCCGCATTAAGGTATCACTCAGAAAGCCCCGAAGCAAGCGTTTTATTTGGTTTTTTGGTATAAGTTTAGACCCCGCGCAACCCGCCTCCGCCACCCCGGCTGGAAAATATTTTCATCCAGGTGTTGTTTTGAATAGCAAATGGTGCTTGGATATTTTTTGTTTTTTTGAGGGCAGATATATTTGAAAGGACAAGACTCTTCAGGAGTATAATTGAATGAACTATTTAACTAATCGTAGAATTTCTTTGGTTGTCTATTGGCAATGCATGAAAGTGTATTAGGTTTGCAGCAACCTCCTCGACCATCACCCAATTTAAACATAAATTCATCTGTACTGGGACGGACTTGACATAACACTAGAGTACTTTGCGCTGTGATCAAATTGTGCCAAAATTGGTGCAAGGGAATTGAACTTGCCTCTTCGCTATTGCTCATCGTAACCAGTGTGCAGGCGTCGACAGTTTTGCGGGGATGAAGCCCAACGGGCTTCAGCCAAAAATTCACATCTTTATAGCGTCCTGTGCGATTGGCTGGAGCCCCGAGGGTTCCTTCCTTGTATTCGAAAATTTGTTTTAACGCCGGAGGAAAATATGCTAAAATATACCGAGGGCATCAAGGATATCTCAAAAGATGATATTCTCAGATTGTATAATTCAGTCAATTGGACCACCTATACAAAAGAACCGGATAATCTCATTAAGGCCATAAAAAATTCTACCCATGTAGTTATCTGCACCGAGAATGATAAGCTTATCGGCCTGGCGCGCTGTCTGTCTGACGACAGCGCTATCCACTACCTCCAGGATATTCTTGTTGATCCGGCCTTTCAGCATCGCGGGATTGGCCGTGAACTTCTTAATCGATGTTTGAAGAGATTCGAACATGTCAGGGCGCATGTTCTTCTCACCGATGATGATGAAAAACAAAAACTTTTTTATGAATCCGTCGGCTATACCAGTACAAAATCATTGAAAAAAACTGTATTAAACTGCTTTGTAAAAATGCCGGGAATGAATTTGGAGTGAGCTGTTAGGAATTACCTCGCAGTTTAAAACAGTAGGTCGGGAGCCCTGTGCTCCCGACAATCCCGCGAAGCGGGATAATTATGATAATGGCGGCATCACAGGGATGCCGCCCTACTAACTGTTAGAAAGCTTTTAGCAAGAAATTTATATTAGAAGGGCAAATCATCATCTTCAAAATCTTCATTTGGTTTATATTTACGAATGATTCCATTAATCCTATCGGGTACGCCGAAAGCCTTTTCGACTTGATTATTATTGTTGCAGGCCGCCTCCATTCGATTGAGTTGCTCATTAGTGAAATCACCAATACCAGTCATCTTTTTTGATACAGCCTTTGACGCAGCAAAAGAATGTGACTCTTCTAATCCCACAACAAGTGATTCTTGCATTATGGATGTAGTTGATACTTGTTTCAGAAGTACGTCAACCAAATTTGATGCGAGAATCGATGGCTTCAGCAAGTTACCGGCAAGGCCTTGATGGTTGCCAATGAAGCCATATGGGTTAAGACCAAGACGGACTGGAATAACTAATATCCGCCTGCCAAGCGCGAATCCTATTTCTTGATCAGTCCATTTGCTTTCGTGGAATTCCTCCGTAAGGAGAGCAGCCATTGCATTCATAGATATAAGTGCTTTCTGTATCTCATTTTGCCATATGGCATTCGGTTCAATGTCTTCGTGTGCGACGAAAGAAGATATGCCATAGAATTGAAGCTCGTCTTTCAGGGCTCCAACGTTTTCCTTGTGAGTAGCTACGTGGCTGAGAAAAAGGCGTAAGTATCCCGGTATCCACAAGCGATTTGATTCCTTGTCAGTCAAAGGCGTGGTAATAGACGTTGAATTTTGCACTAACTGAGGAGCGATTAGGACTTCAGTTATATATTGATTGCTTTTCGAACGAAATATGGTTTCGATCTTTTTTTCGATCGTCTTCTTAATCTCAGGGATTTTTGGTTCAATTTCGCTGAAAAGCGCAATTTGTATCTCCAAAATGAGTGAGTAATAATGTGTTCCACCATCCCAATTATCATAGTTACTGTACTCTATACTTGCATGAGCGGATCGCAAAAGGTTAGCTACATCACCAGTTTTCTGCCTCTCAAACACCTCAATCAGAGTATTAACAACCTCCTCTACGCTATAAGGGAACGAATATTCTTCCATCGGTCATGCCTGGTATTAAATCTTTCACCGAAAAGTTCAATAGCGACTCAATAGATAACTCAATTGCCCACAATTATATTCATAATACCATAAGTATATGATAATGGCAATCACTTTATTGACTTTCCCAATTTTTACAAAATTTGCCATTAATTACTAACATCTCCCATTTTGTATGAAGAAAGGGAACACACCCCATCCCGCTTTGCGGGATACCCCTCTCAAGACAGGCAAAAGCCTGGCCGGCAAAAGCCTGGTAGGGGAACAGGCGACGCCTGTTTTCAGGGTCGCTCGCGAGCGACTCCTACAGGAAAAATATGAATGCTTTAGTAATCACCACCGATTTGATATGACCCAAAACGTTAATCTGAGGAAACAAACCCATTTTAGAAGTTGCTCACTGTTCCGTCGGTTCCTTAGCGAAGCGGTGAACCGACGGCAGATCAACCACGCGACAGCCAAAAACAGGCCTTCGCCTGCGAAAAAGGACAAAACGAACCCAATTCTCCGCAACCCAAAACAAAACAATAAATTACAAGGAATTTTCGCAAAAACTAATGTGGATAACTTTAAACGATAGAATGTCATTGGCTCCACAGCCTCACTGTGGGAAAAGCCATTGACATCTCCGCAATTTTCGGATGTACTGCGGTTGATATTTTTGCGAGATTAACATATCTTCCGGCGGAGTCGAGTGTAAAACATATTGGAGCGTCGATGAATATGGCCGTTTATTTTGTCGATAGATATAAATGAGGTAGTGACGTGAAGTTTTCAGACAAAATTATCTTCTTCTCCATGATTTTATATAGTTGTTTAATGATGGCCTGTGGGGAAGAATCTATCCGTCCGCCTCATTCCGCCATTACTCTGACCGATTCTATCCAACCCGACCAGGTGACGACCAATGCCCATATTTATCTTTACAAGAAAGGGTATAAAACAACCGATTTGCTGGCTGATGAAATTCAGCAGTTTACTCAGCGCGACTCAATGATCGCGATAAACCTGCATGCTGATTTTTATGATTCTCTGGGGCAGCGACTATCGACTTTGACCTCGAAATGGGGCTATATTCGCCAGGATGATAATTTTATGGCAGTCAATGGCGAGGTTGTGCTTATCGGCGAGGATTCGGTAACTCTCCTGACGGAATATCTCGAATGGGACGGCCAAAAAGATTCGGTCGTTACCGATAGTTTTGTAACCATTATCCGACCGGGAGGCGATACTTTGACAAGCAGAGAGGGGATGCAGTCGGACCCTCAGCTCAAAAATATTTCATTCAAGAAAGCGAGCGGACGATTGACCGATGTAGAAAAGGTGAAAGATGAAAATCGCTAAATTAATATTTTTTTGTATTATCGCGCTGGGCATCTCGGGAACGGCTGTAGTAGCGGATGTGTCGCGCGATAAAGCGATTGAGATCGGCAAAGAAGATATCAGGAAACTAACCGACCAGTCCTATCATTACCGCGTCGATTATGATACGATTATCATCCTTCCGGTTCATTCGAAATCAATGCGCAGAGACAATTTCTATCTTTTGTATTTCCTGAAGGATGGTTTTTTTCAGGCCGAGATTGAAGTCAATAAGAAAACGGGGAAAACGGCTCTATTGTCAATTGAAAAGATGTCGCCGCCTTATTACGAGATGCATAATGGCAAGTTCAGCTATCATCATTACGATCCCGATTCGGTTATCGTCAAGGTCAAAAAGCGGCATAGCATCACAACTGATTCATTGAGGCTCGTTTATTTTGGCATTATTCCAAAATTCGGCAAACGCGGAGTTGTCTGGGAAATTTATTCGGCTCGCGGAACGCATTACCAAATCCCCGGAGCGGGAATGGTCACGAGACAAAACATCATTCGGGATCTAAATCAAAGTCAATGGTTTCCCGGAAATCATGCCGCCGATGAGATTCGGTATAAAGAATTAATGGAAGAAATTGAGCGCATCAATAATCTAACTGAAGATGATCGCAACGAACTTAATTTGACGCCGGAAAAATTACAGGAATATATCGACACTCTTGAAGGCGAGAAAAAAGATATTCTGCTCCGCTTCTCGGCGCTGAGAAAACTGGAAAAAGACTGGAATAAGAAGTAGCTATCAATTGTTCGATGAGCCGCCTGCGGGCGGCTTTTTTAGTTTAAATAAATCGTTATAACCCTAAGCTTTAGAACTCACTTTCCGATAACATTGATGTATGGATTATAATGAAACACAGTATGGGAACAATTCCGGTTTCGATACTGGCGCCGAAACCGGGTACAATGCCGGTTATGAAACCGGTGAGTTTACGCCGCGGCAGGAAGTCGCCCTTCAGCGGGTAAGCAAAAAGACCAAAACCGAAAAACCGATCTGGCGGCAGTACGGCGAGACAATAGTCATCGCACTTCTGGCGGCAATGATTCTGAGACTCTTTGTGGTTTCGGCTTATCGCGTCTCGTCCGGTTCGATGGAAGATTCTCTGACCGAAGGCGATTATATTTTTGTCAATAAACTGGCCTACAACTGGTCGCCTCCGCAGGCGGGCGATATTATTGTGTTTGAAAATCCGTTTGAGGATTCCAAGGATTTTATCAAAAGAATCACCGCCGTTGAGGGGCAGACAGTTGAGATAATCGATAAGGTTCTTTATGTTGACGGTCAAGTCGCGCCGATACCATCTTTGTCCAAACATATCGATAACAGAATTTTTCCATCGGTTTTATCCAACCGTGATAATTTCGGGCCGATGATGGTCCCGGCCAACCAGATTTTTGTTCTCGGCGATAATCGCGACGACAGCCAGGACAGTCGTTTCTGGGGTTGTCTCGATAAAAGCTATATCAAGGGGAAGGCAATTTTCGTATATTTCTCGTATGCACCCGATCCCAACTCACCGGAATGGAAAGCGCCGTACGTTGGCGAAGCTTTCGAAATTATCTGGCACAACCTCACAACCTTCCCCACCCGATTGCGCCCTGACCGCCTCGGGTCGCTCGATTAATTCAATATTCAGGCCGCAACCCGGGCCTTTGGCCCTTTATGTTCATTTTCCTTTCTGTAATAATCTCTGCTATTATTGCGATTTTTTTAAGGTTAAATTTTCGGAGGAACTGGCGCAGCGATATTATTTGGCTTTGCTCCGAGAAACGGAACTGGTCTTATCGGCCTTTGAACAAGAACCGGTGGAAATATCATCTATTTATATCGGAGGGGGAACACCGTCGCTGGTCGATACCGATTTTTTTGAAAAATGGATATCTTTGGTTAGTGCTTTCTGTACTTTTTCGTCCGGTTTTGAATTCAGCATCGAAACCAATCCCGAATCATTGACCGCCACTTTCGCGGAAAAAACGTTTCGAGCCGGGGCGAATCGAATAATAATCGGAGTACAGTCGTTTGATGAAAAATCTCTTAAGAAATTGGGGCGATTTCAAAATTCAAAAAGTATTTATCAGGCGTTTTATAATGCTCGCATGGCCGGATTTAAAAATATCGGAATCGATTTGATATTCGGTCTTCCCGGCCAAACGATGAAGAAATTGCGGCATGATATTGACCGCGCGCTGGCCCTGCAACCGAACCATATTTCATTTTATCAATTGACGGTAGAACCGGGAACGGCTCTGGAGGAAAAAACAAATTCGGGAAAAGTGGTTTTGCCCGATGAAGATCAACAAGCTCAGATGTATCGTTTGGGTTCGCATATATTGATGGATAAAAAATTCGCGCGCTACGAAATCTCTAACTTCGCGCCGAAAGAATTCCGGTGCCGTCAAAATATTTCTTACTGGAACGGATCGCCGTATATCGGGCTCGGTCCGGCCGCACATGGGTATATTGACAATCACCGCTATCATAATATTTCAGGGGTTGACACGTATATCGAGATGATTGAGGAGGGGCAATTTCCTTTCGCCGGAATCGAAAACCTAAGCCGGGAACAGATTTTTACCGAAACGGTCATGCTTTCACTGCGAAGAGCCAAAGGCATTGATAAGAGTTTGCTTTTGCAAGAATATGGCGAATGGGCTCTGGAATTGCTGGAAGGAAAAACCGTCGCCCCTTTTATAAACGACGGCTATCTTGAAATTGAGGATAATCATCTGTGCCTTACCGACTCCGGATTCCTTTTGGCCGATAAAATAATTGAGATGTTACTATATGAGTGATTGCCAACCGTCCTGATACTTTCTATATTATCCCCCCTATGAGCAGACTGCTTGACAATCTCAATGATCGCCAGCTTGCGGCTGTGACCAAAACCGAAGGACCTCTGCTGGTCGTGGCCGTGGCCGGATCGGGCAAAACCAGGGTACTTACCCATCGTCTGGCTTATATTATTTCCGAACAGAAAGCGAAACCGTGGGAAGTTTTGGCGGTAACATTTACCAATAAAGCCGCGGGCGAGATGAAGGGGCGGATCGAATCGCTTCTGGGATTTGATATCGACCGAATGTGGGTTTCGACGTTTCATTCATTTTGTTCCCGCTTTCTCCGCCAGGAAGCAAAGCATCTGGGATATCCGTCTAACTTTACTATTCTCGATAGCGACGACAGCAAATCTCTGATCAAGCGGTCTATTAACGAATTAGGACTAAACGGCACGTCGCAGTTTACACCCGACTCGGTCCTGCGAAAAATATCCAATGCTAAAAACAGCATTTATACGGCCGAGATGTTCGCTTCTGAAGCCGACGGATATTACGATGAGAAAGTGGCCCGGGTATTTATGCTTTACGAGCAAAAGCTGCGCCAATCGGCCGCATTTGATTTTGATGATTTGATCGTCATGACGGTCAGAATTCTAAGCGAAAATGTGGAAGTCAGCCAAAAATGGCAGAACCGTTTTCGATACATCATGGTGGATGAATACCAGGATACCAATCATGCTCAATACCTGCTCTTGAAAACCCTGACCGGACCGGATAAAAATATTTGTGTGGTCGGCGACGAGGATCAATCGATTTACGGCTGGCGGGGAGCCGACATCTCCAATATTCTAAATTTTGAAAATGATTATCCGGGCGCCGACGTTATCAAGCTGGAGCAGAATTACCGAAGCACACAATTGATTTTAGACTCGGCGTCATCAGTTATTAAAAATAACACTTCGCGCAAGGACAAAATCCTCTGGTCGGATATTGATGGCGGGGATAAAATAATTATCGGTTTTCATGAATCCCAGGGAGACGAGGCCGATTGGGTGATAAACCACTGTCTTGCCATGCGGGAGAAGACAACGCTTAGAGACATAGTAATCCTGTACCGTACCAATGCTCAATCTCGCGCTTTTGAAGAAGCATTGCGGCGGGAAAATACCCCTTACCAGATCATCGGCGGAATGTCTTTTTATCAGCGTAAGGAGATAAAAGATATTGTCGCTTATCTAAAACTGATTTCAAATGCAAAAGATGAGGCGTCTTTTGTTCGCGTCGTTAATTATCCCAAACGAGCCCTGGGGCAGACATCACTGGAAAAGTTATCTGATTACGCGAGAGAAAATAATCTGTCCCATCTGGAAGCGTCGCGGCAGGCTCAGTTAATTGAATCGTTAAACGGACGTGCCCGGAGTGGATTTCAAAAATACGCTGAATTGATTGGAAAATTCGTTGAAGATTCTAATCGTCTTCCGGTTGATAAATTAATTCAGCGGATTATTGATGAAACCGGATTGGATAAAGCGCTAGCTGATGGTGATCCGGTGACCAGCGAAAACAGACTTGAGAACCTCGATGAATTCATCGCCGCCGCGGCGGAATTTTTCCATCATAACGCCGAGCCGACTCTTGATAATTTTCTGGCCGAGATTACACTCTATACCGACCTCGACAATTATCAGGATACCGATGAAAAGCTAACTTTGATGACTCTGCATAATGCCAAGGGCCTGGAATACGATAATGTTTTTATCACCGGCCTGGAAGATGGACTTTTCCCCCTGGCCCGATCTTTCGATGACCCGGCTATGCTTGAAGAAGAGCGGCGGTTGTTTTATGTGGGAACGACTCGCGCCAGATACCAATTGATTTTGACGGCGGCTCGGTTTCGCCATCGATTCGGGGGAAGAGAATCAATGCCTTCGCGGTTTTTGCGGGAAATCCCGGAAAATATTACCGATACGATTGATCGCCGCTCTTATAAATATGAATTTGGTCTGACCCGGACAGTCAATAATATAAAAACCCCAACAAGGAAAAAACCAGAAGGGGTTTATTATGAATATGAAAACGGCGAGGGGATTCGTCCCGGATGCATTGTCGAGCACCCCAAATTCGGGCAGGGACGCGTTATATCAATAAACGGCGCTGGTGAAAATATGCGCGTCGATGTTGATTTTTCTTCGCTCGGCCCAATAAAACTAATTGCTAAATACGCTCATTTGACCGTTATCAGTCAATAGGCCGGGCCTGCGGTTTCTCTCTAACTTTCAAGGAATCGGCTCCTTCTTCGGGCGGCATCTTATGCAAGTCATCAAATACGGGCGGAATCCTGAAAAGACGATGAAAAGAAAACTCATTCAGGACTGCCTTCGTTCCATCCGGATTATATAACCGGCCCATCATTCGAGTAGCGTTGGAAACTTTCCACTCATCGTTGTTTTTGCGCCATAATATAACGGAGTAAAGAATAACTTCCTCGCCCTTTTCATTGATTGTCGGCTCATGAGCGAAAACCAGTCGCCGCCATTCCCCGTCAGTAGTATCCTGAAATATTGGCAGGCCGGCGACGTCCGGCCAATTTGTGGCCCAATTGGAAACTTTGGTCGAATCAATAGTCCAGCCCCAGTTTTTTTGATAGTTGCCGATTTCAACATTAGTGACCGAATCGCGCATTGATAGAAATGCGGTGACGTCGCCGGCCATACCGGCTAATTTCATAGTCTGATATTTCCTGACTAACCCCGTCTGCTCGGATGATAGTTTTTTCGGATCACCTGAATCACTTCCGCAGGATATAATTAATAATGAAGCAATCAATAGCAGTGACAATTTTGTAAGCCTAAGACTGTATCTGTCATTTTTCATCGTCCCGTCCTTTCGAATGGGGAAAAATAAGGAAAATATATCGAGTTGCGAAACTATTTTTTTATTAGTGTCAGCAATGACTTTGGAGAAATTGTACTCGTTATTTATTAAATGGTTCGATATGATGAATATTGATTCAAATTATCTATCAGCTCAAGCATTTGGTCGGTGGATAAATATCGCGCCACTGATCGCCCGGTTTATTAAACTGGCCGTTAAATCCATAAACGGCTAAGAGGGCAACGGTAACAACTGTTAAAAACAGTAGATTAGATTTTTTCATAATATAAATTTACGCCACCGGCGCAATTTTCTTTAAGCGTTTCAGGTAAATCCGCAGTTGTTATTGGCACAAGCGGGAGCGGCTTTGGCGGTTGAATTTCCTGATGAATTAAGGGCAAAAGCTGAAAATTGTTTTTCGCATTTTTCCGATCCGCATTTCGGGCACAAAGGCGAGCCTTCCGGTTCGGTTACACCAACCAGCTCTTCAAAACAGTGGCCGCAATCTTTGCATTTATATTCGAAAATTGGCATGAAAATCAGTCTCCTTTAACGGCTCCATCAACAATATCGGTAATTGTTTTGTCTACGCTGGTTGCGAGATCATCCAAACCGGCTTCCGGGAAAAATTCGGATATAGCAGCCGGGCGTATTGCTTTTACGACCGTTTTCCCGCCTGAGGTAAAGACATTAATTTTGCAGGGCATAAACAGCGATACGCTCATTTCTTTCTGCAGGGCCTCATGGGCGAATTTGGCGTTGCAAATTTCGATTATTTTCAAAGGTTCTCTTTCAAATCCTTTTTCGGCCAGGGTCGCCCGGACATCGTGGACGTGCAAAACTCGGAACATTTTTTCGGCGGTCAACTCCTCAACTCTTTTGACGACCTGGTCAAACGGTTTATCGGTTGTTACTTCATATTCCAGATTCATAATTATTCTCCCTTAATTATACAACTATGAGTTATTTCGGTTACGCCTTTGAGTGTCGCTGAGGCGCTGCAATATTTTTCATCGGATAGCTTGATAGCCTTCTCCAATTTATTCCGATCGAGGTTTTTCCCCTCGAAAATATATTCAATATGGGCTTTGATAAACGCCCTCGGGCTTTCTTCACGTTGTTCGGCTTCTATTTTAATCCTAAAATCTGTAATTTCCTGTTTCATTTTCCCGGCAATCAGGACAACATCGATTCCGGTACACCCAGCCAAACCAAACATCAATAGTTCCAGGGGCTGATATCCATCCTCGGCCCCCCCTATTTTTTTCGAGGCATCGGTCGATATTTCGTGGCCGTACATCGATTGCCCCGAGAATTTATATCCTCCCCGCCAGTTCATTTCTATATTCAAGACAACCTCCTTAGTATCAATTAACCCTTTAGATAAGAATAACAATAAAAAGATTCAAAGGTTTTTGCCATCGTGTGGATTTTTCAGTTAAAAAATACGATAAACATGAAGAAATATGAAAAAAAATGCATGAAAGAGCGAACAAATTTGTCTCATACTCGTAATATACAGTGAGGAATATATTACTGAGGTTTTTTTAAGACGTCTAAATACCCTTAGTTATAGGAAAGGCGAGCCCTGCAGCCCGCCTTTTTTTTACCAAATAAGGATTTCAAATTCTATTATTCGGGTTTCAAAATAAAATCTATTTCTCTCCCATTAGTACACGACTGGTGGGGGTCCATTCTTGAAAATATGATTTATCAGGTAGACGACATCGCCTACATCGATATGTCTATCGCCATTGGAATCACCGGCTCGAACAGGTGAGGGCGGCGAGCCGTCTTTGAATATATAATTTATTAGACAGACCGCATCGCCGACATTTATTGAACCGGAATTATCCACATCGCCATATTCGGCTTGATCAATCGTGGCGGACATAATTATAAATCCGCTGCTCGCGGCTCCATACAGATAATTCCCAATTATTTCCAAATCCTCCATATCCCCGCCCAGAGTTGAAAATTGAGATATAACCAGGGGTTCCGATTCAATAAAAATATCATAAACATCGACCGAATATTCTTCACCGACAAAAATATAATCACCTACTTGAAAAACGCGTGAAACATCATTGCCGTTTCCGTCAATGGTGCTCACGACTTGAATGTTTTGATAGTCGGATATATCGAGAATTTCAAGATTCGCGTGCTGATGCGTAATATACGCCCGGTCCCCCACGACCTTAATCCCTCTAACATCGGTATTCCGATTATCATACATTCCGATTTTCACGGGATTGTAAGGATTGGCTATATCGACGATGTGCATGCCATGCTGTTCTCCAAGATAGGCGATGCTGCCAGTAACTTCAATTCCACGTATATGTGAGTTATTAGAGTATTCACCAATTACTACCGGAGAAAGAGGGTCGGAAATATCAATAACCTGCATCCCGCTGAACACCGCTATGATATAAAGCAAATCGTCCGATATTGTCATCTTATATCCAAACCAATCATATTTAACGCTCGATATCAAATTTGGATCGGATGAATTTGATACATCTATTATATCAAGAGTGGAACCCTGTAAAACATAGGCATAATCCCCGTGAATTAATACATCATTACCGTATTTTTGGATACCGTCGGAAAGGACCTCCCCTACTACCAGCGGATTATCCGGCGCGGAGATATCAACACAATAAAAATGCCCTTCATCAGTCGCAGCGTACGCCATATTATCGCGGATGTCGATTTTTTGGACTCCTGAACTGGTTTTATATTCCCCAATTATATTAAATTGTTCGAGCGCGGAGGCTTCAACAATTTTCAACCCCTTAACATTATCAGTAATCAAAAGCAAATCATCTTTAACCAAAAAATCAGTCGCGTAAAAATCTTTAGTCTCTTGAACGACAAGAAATGGATTCGTGGGATCACTTATATCGACAATCGTATAGCCATCTCTATTGCCATGGACGATATAAGCATAATTTCCGCTCACATATACTCTCCTGGCCCATAAATGTTCATCGAATATATCGAATTTTCCAATTTCAACGGGATGGGCGGGATCGGTCAGATCAAGAATAATCAACCCATTGCTTCCTGTGGCCAAATAGGCCAATTTTCCAACCATGAATACGTCACGGGCAGAGATTTCACAACTTGATTTTGATTGCGGAGCAGTCGGATTGGTAATGTCAATAATTTCCAAGTTTTTATCCTCATAATTGGCCAAACAGGCCGTGTTTCCAGACACCGATATCGCAACGGTTCTTCCTCCGCAGCAGTGACTGGTATTGGATACCAATACAGGCTGCGCGGGCTCTGAAATATCAAAGATATAAAATTCACGGTATTCCCCGCAGACATACAAGTATTTGCCCTCCCGTGCAAAATCAAGAATGCGCCTTTCCGTTGGGATAACACCGGCTTCGGTTGGCTCATATGGATTGGAAATATCGTATATATATATGCTATTGGCGGCCCCCGCCGAATATAAATAATCACCGTTTGGGAAAACATAGGCACTGGTGCGGCGCTCACCGGTAGTAAAAATTTTGGAGATAAACTCAGGACGCGTCGGGTCACTGATATCCAAAATTGTGATTCCATATTTCATTGTCATAAACGCCAAATTATCCTGCGTCGCGATTCGATAAGTATTATTCCATAAAGTACTGCCGACATATTGATGTTCGATCACATTTTCGGCTTGAATTATATTGGATAATATTAAGGATAACATTAAAGCCAGAATTAGATAAGGTCTCTGCATGGCACACCCCCGGATCAAGATTAAGGCAACGCCAATTTATATTTTAAGGCGCGGCTATTTCTTTGCCTGAATTAAAATAACAGATTTAGGCTAATTACGCAATCCTTTTTTGCGTCATACCGGGCGTTAAAAACGCCCGGTAAAAAAAAGTTTATTGGATAAGGACTAAGGACAGCAGGCCGCCGGTCCGTCTTTGAATACATGATTTATAACATAAACAGCATCACCGACGTCGGTATTACCATCGCAATTGGCGTCCCCACCCTCAAGCGGGATGGGAGTAGGTCCGCCTTTGAATACAAAATTTATCACAAAAACGGCATCACCGACATTTGTATCTCTATCGCCATTGGCGTCGCCGCAAATATAATCACAAACATCGCCGATATTATCACCGTCGGAGTCATCCTGATCCGGATTGTAAACTCCGGGGCAATTATCACAACTGTCGGGAATGTTATCATGGTCATTGTCCTCGAAATCATTAAATCCGGGGCAAATATCACATCCATCGGGAGCGCCGTCGGCATCGGCATCGATTTCATCATCAGATCCCGGGCATTTATCACAATCATCTCCGGTACCGTCCAGGTCAGTATCGGTTTGATCGGGATTATCTACCTGGGGGCAATTATCACAACTGTCGGGAATGTTGTCGTGGTCGTTGTCCTCGAAATCATTAAATCCGGGGCAAATATCACATCCATCGGGAGCGCCGTCGGCATCGGCATCAATATTATCATCATATTCCGGACAAATATCACATTCGTCTCCGGTACCGTCCAGGTCAGAATCGGTTTGATCGGGATTATCTACCTGGGGACAATTATCACAAGCATTTCCAAACTCATCGTCATCCCAATTGGCCTGATAGGGGTTAAAGGTATTGGGGCAATTATCAATGGGATCCTGCATTCCATCCAGATCGCTATCGATGTACGGATTATAAACGTAAGCGATAAGCTGATCCTCATCCATGTAGTCAACCCTGATAACGATACCGGTAGGGTCATAATAACCGTCACTGGAAGGGGTTGTTGTCGGCGAAAATTCGATCTTACCCGGAACATCGGGAGTGAACAGAGCGGACTTGCGGGATTCATACGGATACCACCATTCCGCGCTGTCGGAAACTCGACTATCGGGATTATTCGTATAATCCATGGCCGGATTATATCCGGCGTCTTCGACAATAACAGTATAATGCGGATAAGTCGGGGTGCCGTTATTCATTCGATAACTGCCCGACGGCAATGAATCGTGAACGTGAGTTATAAGAAGTCCCTCATCCTTGGGGTCGGCCCCAAAAGTTAAATCCGGCCAGAAATAACAACTGAAATCAGAATCGGTATCATCGAATTTGGCGTCGGGATGATTGCTTCTATATTCGAGAAGAAAATATTCACCTTCGAGAGGATTAATCGGCACCATAAAAAGAGAGTTCTGACCACTGACGGTGATTGGATTCATCACCACCTGTTCATATTCTCCCATTAACACAACCGGTTCAATCCAACCCAGCGCCTTTTTACTCCATCCGCAAAGGTGGGCAGGATTCCTCGAGCGAATCGAAAATAAGCCGTAACCTCCGTAGCCCATCGTGCACCAGTCATAAAGCGGGTGATCGTTGTTGTCGTTGGGTGTATAAAATGATGATTCAAGCAACTTGTCGTCATAATCATACAAATCCGGCAGTCCAATACTATGGCCAATTTCATGACAGAAAACACGAATACTGTTAAGTACTTTTTCACCGGAAAAAAGAGTTGGATTTTCAGGCCAGCGCAGTGGAAATAATTCCGGCGAAGTATTCCATTTCTTGACGCGCACACCGTCAAAGGGACCCAAGCCATTACCCCCATAGGTAATAGCGAAAGACCAAATGTCTTCGGGATCACGAGTGTCTTCCTGTCCGGTACCGGCGCGAATGAAAACAATCACATCAACTACGCCGTCATCGTCGCCATCATACTGCGAATAATCCACGACCGAGTTCAAGTCATAGAGAACATCATTAAACCCGAACCAGTTTTCTCCGGTGTAGTTCTCCGCTTCGTACCAATCCAGGACGTCTCCGGTTACTTCCACTCGACCGTATGAGACTTCATAATAATAATCGGCGACCGATCCTCCGGGGAATACATTGCGGGAAAAGAGCAGGCTATCAAGAGTTTCTCGTGTTACTGTTCTTGGCCTACTATCCCATTCGAGGGGGATTGCCAGAATTCGGACATTATCGCCGGTAAAGCGATAATCGGTAATTGATTTTAATTTTTCAGGAGTTAGCTCTGAGCCCGGTGGAATCTTAAATATCCTGTCAATTTGTTCCTGCGGCATATCATAGATAATGGCATTGCCATAATCCTGCGCCGCGGCGGTAGTAATTAAAATGAGGAGGGTTAACAATCCGGAAAGACAAAATAGTTTTCTCATCAGTTGTTCCTACGGTAAGTATTAAAAATCTGTGGTTCGACAACCACAATATATACACAAAATCAATTTTTCCAAGCTATTTGTGATTATCTCCGCAAGAAATTGATCTCAATTGTTGAAGAAAAGATGCAGCCCGTAAAATCGACCCTGATCGTCCGGTTATAACTTAGATGTTAGTTTTCCTCTGATCGTTGCATGCCGGACGAAAATGAAGCGTTGATCTTTAATTCCCTCCATGCCAGGCTACCAAACGGGGATGATGTTTTATCAGGTGCTGATTATTATTGGGGATAATCTTGGCCGTGATACCCATCCGTCCCGATTTGGTGTGAACCATATCGACATGAAAAACATGATGCCCGTCCTTTTCGCTGTGATCCAGTGTCGCCGTGAATTTTTCGGTGTTGAGCAATTGGTCCTGAGCATTAAGATTGCCGCGTACGACTTCAACTTTGACGTCTTCCGGAGACAGATCACCCAAAAAGATCCGAATATTAACGAGCATAGTCTGCCCGACTTTTGAAGAACTATTGGTATTAGGCAGCTCGATGCTATCGACGCTTACTTTACTCCAATCACGAGAGACTCTCTGACGCCATTCGGTAATTGAATGGGATTGTTTATAATTATCCGACACCAGATCCTGATGGGCTTGAACGGCGGGGATATAGAATTTTTCGGTATATTCCTTGACCATCCGATGCGATGAAAAATCTTTGCCGCCCATTATTATTGAATGTTTCATCATATCAACCCAATCTTGAGAAAAATTGGTGGTATCACGATTATCTCGCCGGTTGTAGAATAAGGGAATGACATCTCGTTCTAAAATATCATAGAGAGCTTGAGATTCTATATAATCTTGCTCGTCCGGATTAGAATAATCAATCGGGGTTCCAATTGCCCACCCAGTCTTTGGCGTATATCCTTCTTCCCACCATCCGTCAAGAATAGACAGATTGATAGCTCCATTTAGGGCAGCTTTCATACCGGACGTACCCGATGCTTCCTGGGGCCGGCGGGGAGTATTAAGCCAGACATCAACTCCGCTGACCAATTGTGAAGCTAGATCCAAATCGTAATTTTCCAGAAAGACAATATGATCGCGGAATTCGTCCTGCTGAGCGATATGCACTACCGATTTAATGATTTCTTTACCGTGATTATCTTTGGGATGAGCTTTGCCCGCGAAAATAAATTGAACCGGACGATCTGTGTCGGCGATTAGTCTACGAAGTCGTTCAAGGTCTGAAAACATCATATATCCGCGTTTGTATGTCGCGAATCGACGAGCGAATCCAACTGTCAGAGCATGGGGATTGAGAATCTGTTCGGTACGTCTCAGTTCATGCTGCGATTTGCCCTTATTCTCAAGCTGCTTTCTAAGTCGCATACGAGTCAGGAAAACGAGTTTTTCTTTATTGTGATGGTGGGATCTCCATAGCTCGCCGTCGGGAATGCGATTGACATTATCCCAGCAGGCGGAATCTTCGGGCTGTTCGATATATCTTGGCCCCAGATAAGTGCGGTACAGCTCACCCATATTGCGGGCGATCCAGCTATAAGTATGAACGCCGTTGGTAATCGACGTAATCGGAACGTCATTGACGGGAAAACCGTTCCAAACGTCTTTCCACATTCCGCGCGAGATTTTTCCATGCAGTTTGGAAACGCCATTAGCGAAAGCTGACATGTGTAAGGCGCCGATGGTCATGGAAAACGACTCTTTTGGATTTCCAGCATGTATGCGCCCCAGATCAAGAAGTTCTTCGAAAGGCAGGCCGAGTTTAACGGCCATCTGTTTCAGGTATTTTTCTATCAGCTTTATGTCAAATTGCTCATTACCGGCCGGAACCGGCGTATGGGTCGTGAAAATATTAGTCGACCAGACTACATCGAAGGCTTCATCGTATGTTAGCTTTTCCTTATCCATCAATTGGCGAACCCGTTCGAGGCATAAAAACATAGAATGGCCTTCATTGAGATGATAGGCGCTGGGCGTGTATCCAAGAGCTTCGAGAGCTCGAATACCTCCGATGCCCAAAAGAATTTCCTGACGGATACGAACATCTTTATCTCCGCTATAAAGCTGGAAAGTAATTTCTCGGTGAAAAGTCGGATTTTCCGGAATATTAGCGTCGAGCAGATACAAGGGTACCCGCCCCACCTGTACTCGCCAGATTTGAGCATAAACCGGCGAGTCGCCAATCTCAACCTGTATTTTTATCGGATTGCCTTCGTCATCCTTTTCCAGAGTAACCGGCATATTATACCAGTCATTTTCGATATACGATTCGTTTTGCCAGCCATCGGCGTTGAGCGATTGCTTAAAATAACCATATCGATACAACAATCCCACAGCGACTATTGGCACGCCCAGATCGGACGCCGATTTTAAATGATCGCCGGAAAGGACTCCGAGACCTCCGGAATATATCGGCAGAGAAACATCGAGTCCGTATTCGCAGGAGAAATAAGCAATGTGAGCTTCCTTACAGGCGGGATAACGGGTCTCGAACCATTTCTTTTGAGCCATGTAACTGTTGAATTCGCCGTAAACGCGCTCTAGATGCGCCACGAACGATTCGTCTTCGGCGGCTTCGCGCAGTTTTTCCTGGGAAACATGAGCCAGCATCTGCACCGGGTTTTGATTGCAATCGGCCCAGCAGTCGGGATCGAGACGCCTGAATAAACGAACCAGATTAGGCGACCAGGCGTACCATACGTTTTGCGACAGCTCCAGAAGTCGAGATATTTTGTTGGGTAAAGACGGCAATACCAAAATGGGTTTTATTTTCATAAGACTTTCACCAAATATTTTTAAATTCGTTTCGGAATTCCAGCGCGAATAACCAAGCCCCTTGAGTGTTTCCCACAGAATCCCTTCATCCTATTATATATCGGCAAACCGGCAATTTTTCCTTATTTTCCTTTAGTCGGCCGTATTTTGGAAAACAAGTATAAATATTACGAGCCGACGGATGAATTTACAAGCACAATCAATTAATTTAATTGCCATAATCGACCGAAAAATATAATGTTGAGGCAACGTATTAATAACAGGAGTATTTTTTATTATGACTAAAGGCGCACGGATTGGAATCCTGACCGGAGGCGGCGATTGTCCCGGTCTTAACGCTGTTATTCGAGCTATCGTAAAAACGGCGATAAATAATTACAATATGTCCGTCATCGGGTTTAAGGATGGTTATGAGGGGATTATCCTCGATAAATATATTACCATGGATCGGAGTTCGGTGGTCGGGATTCTGGCTCAGGGCGGGACGATACTGGGAACTTCCAATCGGGCCGATCCGTTTAACTTTCCTATTCCTCAAAAAGATGATTATGTCTATCTCGATCGCTCCTCGGAACTGGCCAATAATTACGAAAAACTGGGACTGGACGCGCTGATTGTCATCGGCGGTGACGGCACCATGACGGCGGCGGCGAGTCTATCAAAATTGGGTCTCGACGTCGTGGGCGTTCCCAAAACGATAGACAATGATATATACGGCACCGACCAGACGTTCGGATTTGATTCGGCCATGATAACCGCGACCGAGGCAATCGATAAAATTCATACCACGGCGCAGTCGCATCATCGGGTGATGGTTGTCGAGGTCATGGGGCGTTACGCTGGGTGGCTGGCGTTGGCTTCCGGTCTGGCCGGCGGCGGCGATATTATTTTGATTCCGGAAATACCGTATGATTTGGAAAATATCTGCGACAAACTCAAAGAACGCAATCGCCTCGGAAAAAACTTTTCAATTATCGTTATCGGGGAAGGCGCTAAAATGGAAGGCGGCGAGATGGTCGTCAGCCGAACGATAGAAACATCGCCCGACGCCATCAGGCTCGGAGGCGTGTCCAATCAACTCGCCAGCCAGATTGAAGGCCTGACCCGCCTGGAATCCCGTGTCACGATTCTGGGGCACCTTGTCCGGGGTGGATCGCCTTCGCCATTCGACAGGCTTTTGGGAACCCGTTACGGTTGCGAAGCGGTCAGGCTCGTTAATGAAGGACAATTCGGCAAACTGGTTGCTCTGCGGGGCTCCAATTTGACAACGGTTCCTCTGACCGATGTAGCCGGAAAAGTCCGTAAAGTACCTTTCGATCATTATCTTATCCACAACTCGCTATCGACGAGCGTTTCGTTAGGCGTCAGCCGCGAGAAATTAGAAAAGATGCGGGAAGAGTTTGAGGTTGTTGCGTAGGGCAATTCGGCTTATGCTCATAATGGCATAGCACAAATATTTTACTTTCTATTTTTCATAATCTTTGTTAAATATGTGATTGTGACAAAGGGTATCTTTATCTATTATTTTTAAAAAATAACGGGGATATCTTATGTGTGAAAATTTCGATACAATTGGAAAGTGAGAGGTGGTTGCAGGATTTTGGACAATGTGTTAAGGTGGAAATGAGACATTATTATGAGGAGCTTAAGTATGAGAAAGCGACGAAGTTTTTCCGCCGAATTTAAGTTCCGAGTTGCGCTTGAGGCAT
>JAZGGI010000019.1 GCA_036480375.1 Candidatus Zixiibacteriota bacterium | reverse complement strand
AAAATGGACCATGCCGATTAGGAACTGGTCGCTGGCAGTCCATCAATTTGCGATACGATTTGGCGAAAGAGTACCGAAGATTTGAAAAAACAAATTAACTGTTTACACAAAATTCCTGACAGGGCCGGATTGATCTGTCATCACTTCACAATAATAACTCTCGAATAGCCATGGCATATTACCACCGCGAAAAACGCAATACCCTAATTGACCCCAATAAAGGTCATTTCCATCTTCCCTACCTATACTACAATAAACAAGGCTGGCAGAAGTGGCAGTGTCTAATTCATAGGGATCTTGGAAATCTGGCTTCCACCCGCAGAGTTTTCCATATCTCGTTGATATATCTGCTTTGATACTTACTACATTATCAACTACATGTTGGAATTGGGCATACCAACGTCCCGAATTACAGCAATTTTCTTTGCAATCTAATTCGTTCCAATCCCATGTATAAATTTGCTTAGAGACCGGATACATCCCCTTTATATCCACTTCATCCATATTTCCAATTTCCGATTCCTGGTCGCATCCAAATACATGAAATTCATATGTGCCATTCTGCAGGCTGTCAAGATAATCCACTGTAATTTGCACCCATCCATGGCAATAATTAGGAGTTTCACTCAGCTGATATATTGAATCTCCCTTAACAAGTATAGTATTGTCACCATCTTTTAGGGTTATTGCAACCCAATACCATCTCGAAATACTTGTTGTGGTATCTATGACCTTAATAGAATACTTATAACTACAACACGAAACATCTATCAAGATGTCTTCATCGAATTGAAGCAAAGCTCCACCATCAGGTATATCTTCGCCACATCCCGAAAGTAACAAAATCAATGCCAAAATAATTAATACGACTATATTCGCACAAGCACTTTTCCTCATCTGACCACCTCGATTTTCTTCGATGACGTATAATCACCCGATGTAAAACGCGCGAAATAAACTCCGCTGGCGACCTCCTTACCGGCTGAATTTTTGCTGTCCCAAGTTATATTATTTCTACCCACCGGGAAGTACTCATCGGCCAGTACCTTCACTTTCTGGCCCAGAATATTGTAAATCTCAAGCTTCACATGACAAGGTTCGGGCAGATAAAAACTAAAGGTCGTGTTCGGATTGAACGGATTGGGGTAGTTTTGGTCAAAGACTATTATATCGCCCCCTCCGTCCAGACCATCCTTTTCGTATTTGCCACGCGACGAAAGAATTGGGCAATTATTCTTGCCTTTTATTAAAGAGGCCATTCGTAAAATAGCTTAAATATCCATTCTTTCCATCAATTTCGCATAATACTGAATTTCTCAAGCCGATGGGAATATCTTCTTTCTTGATTCTGCCTGCTGGAGACATAAGAAGTTCAGTACCTCTTAGTAAAATAACCCAATATCCATTTTGATTTCCATTATCGGAAAATCCCATTGCGTAGAATGCTTCAATCTCTTTTGCAGTTCCAGCATTTAGAATACAGGCGCCTAACGCTTCAATAAATGATATTTGGGGCGTATCAGATGGAATGCCAACATAATCTGGATACCCCGGCCGCTTAAAATATTCATTTATCTCTATAACTGATGGTTTCGGCAAAGTATCTGAACTGCCAAGTTTATCAGATAATGAATAGATTTTTAATAGCTTTCCAGTTTCTGAATCAATTGTAATTTCAAAATCCCTTACTATTGTGCTTTTAAGAGTCTCAATTTTGACGCCACAAATGTTAACGGTCCATAATGGATGATCTTTAAAATAATCATTGGCAAAAGGAGTAATTTCCTCAGAAGCTATTACCAGATTACATTGTGCATTTTCGGATAATGACTTCATTATATTATCTTTGGGGCCAAAATAATTTAATGCAATAGCCTTGGCATCAGTGTCAGTTATAATCACTTTTTCATTTAAATTTTCAGAATTACTTATTGCCTGGCCTAGAACACTTATTGTAAACGCCAATACGATTATTAATGAATAGGTTATTTTCTTCATTGTAATGTCCTTTCGATACTCAAAACCATTAGTTGGGTTTTTTATCCCAAATATTAACTCTCTCGACATCTTTATTTAGCGTGGTGTCAATTCCAATATACCATTCGTCTGGATAAGTACTTCGCAAAAGGTCAGCGGAATAATATTTGGCCCCAGTATATTCAATATCCCCAAGTGTTTTATATTTTAAATTATGCATAACTACCGGATTGGTGAAAAACCCAGGTATGTCGTTTTCAAAATGGGTTATTTCTCCCTCCCACAAAACGATCATTCCCGGCGTAAGCCATGAATGAACCTGATCAAAATAAAATGTAAATTCATTCATATCTATATGCCATGCACCAAATTCATCAAGCTCACAAATAAAGCTCGAAGTATCTCCGTCTTGAGGAGGGTTGTAATCAGGATTTTGAAGCTTTGATTGAACCTCCCAAAATTCCGTATCATCAGAATTAAAGCCTCGAACTTCACATCTAAGACCTTTGTGAATGTAAATATTCCCTTCCAATCTAAATTTACCAATTCCAGCTTGCGCCCACATATCCGTGTCGTCTTGGTATTTTCCAATACCGCAATACACCCAGCTAAAAGATTCATATGTAGTATCCTGATGGCTTTCAATATCGGAAATTTGACCTCCAAGCCTGCCATAATAATTCAAGATATCTGATTTTATGCCATTCACATTATCAATTTCATGCTGATATTGAACCCAATATCGATCATACATTGTTGAATCATCTGGCGGTGTATTGTCGCATCCTACCCCGATAATTAATTTACACAAAATTATCAATATCCAACAGTTTTTTATTAAACTATATGTATTTTTCCTCATCTGACCACCTCGATTTTCTTCGATGACGTATAATCACCCGATGTAAAACGCGCGAAATAAACTCCGCTGGCAACCTCTCCGCCAGAACTGTTTTTACTATCCCAGACAATATTAGTCGGACCGGAGGGGAAGTACTCATCGGCCAGTACCTTCACTTTCTGGCCCAAAACATTGTAAATCTCAAGCTTCACATGACGAGGTTCGGGCAGATAAAAACTAAAGGTCGTGTTCGGATTGAACGGATTGGGGTAGTTTTGGTCAAAGACTATTATATCGCCCCCTCCGTCCAGACCATCCTTTTCGTATTTGCCGCGCGACGAAACCAACAGCAATTGTTTGTACCCTTCCGCCGGTAACGGCCCTCTAAGGATCATATCAATATACTCGTTAGTCTTAACTGTCAAAACTGGGCTGTTGTCGTCAATCAGCCTCGCCGCGACATCATCGCTGTTGCTATGATGCGCCGAGACTACCTGAAGTGGATAGACGGCCACATTCGCCGGATAATAAAAATAATAGGGCATATGATCGATTTCGATGGCATCGTGATAGTCAATTTTCATTGTCAACTTGCCGTCAATGATATACTCATTCATCTCGATATAATTGCCCTGAGCCACCAGACGGGGATAAATCTTCGTTACCGGAATCCAGTTGCCCGAGACGTCCAGAGCGGAAACTTCATACAATTTTATTCGTCCGTCACTTCCCGCGACATATAATGGTTTCGTTGGGTCTTTATCGGGCGGTGGCTCAGCAGGACCGCCCGGTGGAGGCTCAATGGTGGGTTTGCGGGCTCCGCCTTTATATTCGGGGAAATCATACTCGATTATAATATACCCCGGGTTGTTGTCAATAAACAGGCTCTTGTCATAACCGATAATCAAATCCGTAATGGTATCTCCGACGGAATTATACGCGACTGACGGATTAACAAAATTGTCCGACAAGAACATCAGTCTTTGCCTGTTGGTAAAAACTGGTGTCATAGATTCGGGATATAAAGCAATTGAAGCCCGAAGCGATTTCAGTGTTGTGGTTTCTTCAGCCTCTTCTGTTACTCTGAGATGCAGTCGTCCGCTGTTATCGGTGGTAACGCCATATATGGGATAGATTTCAGATACTATGTCGGTCAGGCGGTTTTCATAATCCGATTCAGCCATGAGATTGTTAATCAGCTTCCATTGCCCATTATCTTCCCAGTATAAAATCGGACATTCGGGTGGGGGCGGAGGTGGAGGCCCGGAACTGCAGGATGATTTAATTTCAGAACTCTTTCCATAAGACGAAGATGCCCCATGAGGGTCGTGGACATAGACGTAAAATAAATCAACGGGGGGAGCTAATGATTGCCTTGGTTTTAATGGATTCCCGGGCGCACCCTCCATTACCAAGAATCTGGCAGAATCGGATAGAGTAAAAGTTGAATCTACAAGTTGAGGATTGCCGTATTCGTCCTTTTCCTGGAAATAGCCGTTTTTAGCTATCCACCAGTAATAAAGTTGCGCATCATCATAATCGGTCACCTGAGCACGGCACACATAAAATTCATTACTTATTACGCAGGTATCGCTGGCTCCCTCAAGATAAACTCCCGTGAAAAATGGGGGATAATTTGTTTCCCCGCGATCATACGAACCGGAAATAACTCTACTATCGCCAATTATTTGGATTCCATCTCTATTATAGAACTTCCAGATTTTTATATAAATTTCATAATCGCCATACATCTCAGCATCCTCAGGAAGCTGGCAATGTAGGCTGTGCGGGCCAGGGTCTTTGAATATTGTTTCATCATACAGGGTTCGAATAGCACCTTCTCCGGAGGGTTGGATTTTAAAAATGATTTGCATTCGGCCATAATCTGTTTGTTCCCAATTTACAAATAACCTGTCATTTAATTTATTGGGCTCTCGGAGATAATAACCGCCCTCGCAAGAGGTAAATACATTTTCGAGTTCATATCTTTTGATTCCAGTAGAATTCGTATATACTTCAGTGACCAATAAATCTCCATATCTTGATGGAAGATAGATATTAGCACAGTCATTGAAATTTCCGGTTCGCCAACCCCTAGTGATTGATATTCTTGAGGGATAATAGAGTTTAGTTGATTCGCCGCCGATTCCACCCCATTCGCCAAGAAGTTCCAAATCTTCATTAAACTTATATATTTTTCCATTGTTATGATCCAGGGCATAGACATTACCGAAATTATCAACCTCTACCGAAGAGAGGTAGGCATTGCTGGGGAAGGTATATGAAGGTGTTTTTATAAAACCGTCATAGGCAGCCACATCACTTCCATTTTTTGTATAAAATTTGGCTATTCGATTATTACCTGCATCGGCCACATATATATCGTGCATTTGCCAGCCCATTTGATGTTCACGAGAGAAGGCAACAGAAGTCGGGTTATTCAACTTGAAATCACCAGCTCCATATCCACCCAAGGCGTTTAAGGGTAAACCCGAATAGTTCGCTATTATTATCCTATTGTATCCCCTATCACAAATAGCAACCCATGTATCAAACCAATCACAATCAGAATATAGATTATCGTAATGAGGAATGTGACCAGCGTCAATATCAACTGGGTGATTCAAATCAAGAAGGTGGAAATGGTTATCCGAAGTTGATACAGGATCAATTCGGGGAGGATTGGCATCTTCACGAACTTTATAATATGCAATCTGTGCATTATATGCATCTACTACATAGAAATCATCATCGGTTCTGCCTGAGACTCCAGCAGGAAAGCGAAAATTATAGGGAACCTCATCGTAATAATAAGTATCTTGACTCCCAAGATATGGATTATATGAAAAATCATCACCGAATATTATTATCTGATCCCAATTTGCATCAGTTGTAGACATGCCCCAATATTTTTTACCAACACCGTCATCATAGATATTTTCTGCTGTACGTCGTCAGACAAATCGGACAAATTGGTACTAAAAACTAAGACATAGATTGCACTCTGGCAATGGTTTTTTTATAGTTTCGTTTCCTCAGTTTCATCGTTCGTTCTTTGATTCGATCCCTTTC